>DATKAN010000054.1 GCA_035498035.1 Nitrospiria bacterium | reverse complement strand
CGGAAGTTCCGCAAACTCCTGCCGTCGCCCACCGTGTTCAAACAGGCGCTCCTATCAAAGATCGACCGGGAAATCGCACAACATTCGGAGGGGTCGCCGGGTCTCATCCAGTTTAAAGTCAACGCGCTCGAGGACAAGGAGATCACCCGGGCGCTGTACCGCGCCTCGCAGGCCGGCGTCAAGGTGGACCTGATCGTGAGAGACACTTGTCGTTTGAGGCCGGGCATTCCCGGATTGTCCGAAACCATCCGCGTGGTCAGCGTCGTCGGACGATTCCTGGAGCACGGCCGGATCTATTACTTTCGAAACGGCGGGAATGAAGAGTATTTCATCAGCTCGGCCGACTGCATGTCGCACAAACTCCAGCATCGCATCGAGGTGGCGGTTCCCGTAGAGGGACCGGAGCTTCGGGAACAGCTCCGTCAAATCCTTGAGATCCAACTGACGAACCGGGCGAGTCTCTGGGCCATGCAGTCGGACGGGACCTACGTCCGGAGCGAACCCGAAACCGGCGCCGAGACCCGGGGCGCGCAGGAATTGATGATCGAGCGGGCCCAAAAACGATTTCAGTCCACTCAACAGTCAAGCAAACAAAGTCATTCCGGTAAAACCCAGGGCCGAACCAAAGGGGGCTCCCCTTCCATTCCGGGCGGCGGATTCAAAGGGCGCAAGCGAAGAGGGGTTTGAAAAACGGCGGAAGATAAAGACGGCGGTTTCGACCCGATTGCGTGGAAAAGGTCAATCTTATCGGATGAGCCACAGGATCAAGATCGCCACCGCGATACGATACCATCCAAATCCATTCAGGGTGTAACGTCCGAGAAGGCTGATGAACCATTTGACGCTCAACCAGGCCGTGATGAAGGAGACGACGAATCCAATGACAAAGGTCGTCAGATCGGAAGCGCCCAGGAACGACCGGCTCTTATAGAGGTCGTACGCGGTCGCGGCAAACATCACCGGCACGGCGGCCAGAAATGAATATTCGGCCGCGGTCTTTCGCTCCACCCCAATCGCCATCCCGCCAAGGATCGTTGCCCCCGAACGCGAAACCCCCGGCCACAACGCCAGGCATTGGAATAAACCGATCGAGAGCGCCTCACGCCAACCCAGCGAATCGACGCCGCGCTTCTTAACCTCGGGAAGGAATCGTTCGATCAAAAGGATCGCCACACCTCCGACTCCCAAACCCAAGGCGACCGTTTTCGAGTTGAAAAGGTGATTCTTGATGAAACCATGAGCCGCTGCCCCGAACACGAGGGCCGGAAGGGTCGTCAGGAACAATAGGGTCAGTCCGTTGATTCCCGCAAACCCTTTTTCCTTGTTGAACGGATTCAGACCGTAGAACTTTTCTTTGTAGAGGAAGACCACCGCCAGTATCGCTCCGAGCTGGATCACGACCTCAAACGTGGACGCCTTCTCCCCTTCATAGCCCAAGAGATGTCCGGCCAGAATCAGATGCCCCGTCGAGGAGACCGGAATGAATTCGGTCAGCCCTTCCACCACGCCTAAAACAAAACTGTCCAGCCATTCCGTCATATCCCACCGATGTTTTGATCATCGTAATGGTTGTTCGGGATGAAGTCAACGGGGAATATCAGAAATTCCTTCGAGGTTTTAGGATTCAGGACCTTTCAGAAAGATCTTCAGATTGCGGGGTTTGATGAAGACCTGTTCTCCTTTCTGGAGTTTCATCTCTTGGTAACGTTCCCGCGCCAGTTCCGCCTCGATTCGCTCGCCGTCGTCCTGCCGAATCAATTCCAGACGGATCACGGGCCCGACCGCATGAACCCCGGCGATGACGGCCCTGACCGCCCGTCGATCCGCGGTCATTCGCTCGATCTCAATTTCATGGGGCCGCACATAACCGACCGCCGGCGCATCCTGCACCCCGGCATGCTCGGGGATGTCGACTTCGATAGGGCCGATTCGCGCGCGCCCGCCGTGAACCCGCCCGTGAAAGAGATTCACCTTACCGAGAAAGTGAATGACGAATGGATTGACGGGGTGCTGGTATATTTCCTCGGGGGATCCGACCTGCTCGATCCGGCCCTTATTCATCACCACGACACGGTCGGCCACCTCCAGCGCTTCCTCCTGGTCATGGGTGACGAAGACGCTCGTGACGCGGATCTCGTCGTGGAGCCGCCGGAGCCAGCGACGGAGCTCCTGTCTCACCTTGGCATCCAGCGCGCCGAACGGCTCGTCCAGCAACAGAACCTTCGGTTCGACCGCCAGCGCCCGGGCCAGTGCGACGCGCTGACGCTGGCCTCCCGAAAGCTGCGCGGGATATTGATTCGCCAGCCAGTCCAGTTGGACCAACTTCAGCAGCGCGTGAACCTTGTTCCCGATTTCGGCTTTTGAAGGACGCGAGAGGCGCGGCTTGACTTTCAAGCCAAAGGCGACGTTCTCGAAAACCGTCATATGACGGAACAAGGCATAATGCTGGAAGACGAAACCCACCCGGCGGTCACGGGGGCTCCGTTCCGTCGCGTCCTCGTCGTCAAAAAGGACCGCGCCGCCGTCCAGAGCCTCCAACCCCGCGATGATCCGGAGCAGCGTGGTTTTCCCGGATCCGGACGGACCCAACAGCGCGACCAGTTCGCCCGACCGGATCTCCAGACTGACGTCGTTCAGCGCAGTGAAGGAACCGAATCGCTTCGTAATATTTTTTGCTTCGATGCTCATGCCGTTTCTCCAACACCTTCCGCTCTGGCACGGCCGGCGTCATATTGCCGGGATTCCCAATGAACAAAACCCTTCGCCGCCAACGTCACCAGCGCCAGCAGGGCGAGCAGTGAGGCCACCGCAAAAGCGGCCACGAAATTGTATTCGTTGTAAAGAATCTCGACATGCAGCGGCAAGGTGTTCGTCACTCCTCGCACATGCCCCGACACGACCGAAACGGCGCCGAACTCTCCCATCGCCCGCGCGTTGCACAGGATCACGCCATACAGAAGTCCCCACTTGATGTTCGGCAGCGTGACATGGAGAAAGGTCTGCCAACCGTTTGCGCCCAGGACCCGAGCGGCCTCTTCTTCCTCCGTGCCCTGGGCTTGCATCAGCGGAATCAGCTCGCGGGCCACGAAGGGAAAGGTCACGAAGATCGTCGCCAGTACGATCCCCGGCACGGCGAAAACAAGCCGGATGTCGTGCGCCGCAAGCCAGGGTCCAAGCCATCCCTGCAGGCCGAAAAGAAGAACATAGATCAAGCCCGCGATGACCGGCGAAACGGCAAAGGGCAGATCGATCAGCGTCATCAGAATGTTTTTACCGACAAACTCGAACTTGGCGATCGCCCAGGCCGCCGCGACGCCGAACACGAGATTCAGCGGCACGGCGATGCCGGCCGCGAGCAGCGTGAGTTTTATGGCGGCCAGCGCATCCGGTTCCACTAAGGCGGCGAGATAGGCCGATAGTCCTTTTCTCAACGCCTCCGCAAAAACCGCCGCAAGCGGCGCGAATAGGAACAAACCGAGAAACAACAGGGCCGTCGTGATCAGCGTCCGGCGCACGAAGGACGGCTCGGTGGTCGGGTGTTTTGTGCGGTATGATCGCTTGAGGGATTTGGACATGGCGTCTTCTCCTCGCTCAGAAAGCGTGCCGCCGGTTGTTCCATCCCTGCAGCAGGTTAATGAGCAGGAGAAGCAGGAATGAGAACACCAGCATCACGACGGCGATCGCCGTCGCGCCGGCGTAATCGTACTGCTCCAGCTTGGTGATGATCAATAGCGGAGCGATCTCCGAGACCATCGGCATGTTGCCCGCGATGAAAATGACCGATCCGTATTCGCCTACGGCCCGAGCGAATGCCAACGTGAATCCGGTCAACACCGCCGGCCAGAGGCCGGGCAGGATCACCCGGGTGAAGACCTGCCACCGGTTCGCGCCCAGACTGGCCGCGGCTTCCTCGATCTCGACATCCAGATCTTCTAAGACGGGCTGAACGGTACGAACCACAAACGGCAGCCCGATGAACGTGAGGGCGACGATCACCCCCAGCGGGGTGAAAGCCACCTTGATTCCCAGTGGCTCGAGCCAACGGCCGATCCACCCGTTGGCGGAGTAGACCGCGGTCAGCGCGATACCCGCCACGGCCGTCGGAAGCGCGAAGGGAAGATCCACCAACGCGTCGATGATTTTCTTTCCGGGGAATCGGTAGCGCACCAAAACCCAGGCCACCAGCAGGCCGAACACGGCGTTGATCGAAGCCCCGATCAACGCCGCCCCGAAACTCAGCCGGTAAGAGGCCAGCACTCGGGGAGCCGTGACCGTTTGCCAAAACTGCACCCAGCTCAGGGTAGCCGTTTTGACGAAAGTGGCGGACAGCGGAATCAGCACGATCAGGCTGAGGTAAAGCAAGGTGAAGCCCATCGCGAGACCGAAGCCGGGAAGGATGCTGTGTTTTCGGAAGATCATCGATATCTTACGCCTGCGCTTGTCTCCTCGGCGTCATTCACCGTCCGGGTTGGTAGATTTGATCGAAGGTCCCGGCGTCCTCAAAATGTGCCTTCTGCGCTTTCTGCCAACCTCCGAAGACTTCATCAATGGTAAACAGCTTGATTCTCGGGAATTGACCGGCGAATTTGACGGCCACCGATTCCAACCGGGGCCGGTAGTAATTCCGGGCCGCGATCTCCTGACCCTCCGGCGTATAAAGATATTCGAGATAGGCCTGGGCCACGGCGCGGGTGTGATGCTTGTCCACGACATTGTCGACGACCGCGACCGGAGTCTCGGCCAGGATGCTCACCGAGGGCACGACGATCTCAAACTTGTCCGGCCCGAGCTCCTTGACGGCCAGGAAGGCTTCGTTCTCCCAGGCCAGCAAAACGTCCCCGATACCGCGCTCGACAAAAGTGGTGGTCGAGCCGCGCGCCCCGGAATCCAGAACCGGAACGTTTTTATACAACCGCGTCACGAAATCCTTTGCCTTGACCTCCTCGTTCCCGTATTTCTTGAGCGCATAGCCCCAGGCCGCGAGATAATTCCAGCGGGCGCCGCCCGAGGTTTTCGGATTGGGCGTAATGACCGAGACGCCCGGTTTCACAACATCGTCCCAATCCTTGATCTGCTTCGGGTTGCCCTTGCGCACCAGGAAGACGATAGTCGACGTGTAGGGGGAGCTGTTCTGCGGCAGACGCGACTGCCAGTTTTTCGGGATCAGGTTCGCTTTTTCGGCAATGGCGTCGATGTCGTAGGCCAGGGCCAGCGTTACCACGTCCGCCTCCAGCCCATCGATCACCGCCCGGGCCTGTTTGCCCGACCCGCCATGGGATTGATTGATCCTGACCTTCTCCTTCGTCTTCGCCTCCCAGTACTTGGCGAAGGCGGCGTTGAAATCTTGATAGAGCTCCCGCGTGGGATCATACGACACGTTTAACAACGTGGTCTCGGCTCCCGCGACCCGGGGCAATATCGCCCCGAGGGCCAGGAATAGAACCGGGAGGAAACGGAAAACTTTTTTCAGTAACATGGCTATCTCCTTTGGTTAAACTTTCCGTTATAACTTGAGAAGGTTTCTCTTTAGATGACAATCAGAACTTGACCGAGAAATCGATCTGGAACCGGCCGAACGACGGATTGACATTCCCTGCCCCGGTATACACCGTCGGCGGCAGACTGGCCTTGTCTTTTAGGGTGCTGTAATATTTCAGCTTGACCTGAGTGGCTTTGGTAAAATTGTAAGCCGTCCATACGATATGGCCCTTCCGGTTGGTGCCTCCGTTCGGTCCCCAATCCGAATCCGCAATGTCCGCGAGCGTGGCATCCGTTTGAACCACCCGGTACATATATCCGAACTCGGCCGTGTTGGCGGCACTGGCACTACCGACCTTGAAGCCCACTGCGTAACCCGTATCTTGATTTTTGGTCGTAGCGTTCTGGACCGTGCTCTGCAGATTCTTCACATAATCACCCGAGACAGTTACCGGAATCGCGGCCTTGATCGTCACCGCAGCGGTGGCATCGATCACATTGAAGGAATTCGCCAGTTCCGCAGTTGCCCCAACCCGGGTGTTTCCGTCCTGCACGGTATTCTGCGAAAAAGTGCCCTTTTCCCCATTTGCCAGGGTGTAGTACAACACCGCCAGATTAATCCCCACCGGGTCTGTCTTGATTTCGCCGCCCACCTGGTACCCCAGCAGCCATTGCGCAAGCGAGCCTTGCGCGCCTCCGTCTAAAACGACCTGCCCCAGCGTGGCGTAGGCCTTGCCTGTATCTCCCAGCTTCAAGGTGTATTTCTCGGCAAAACCCTCCGGGTTGTAATCGTCATCGAATACCAACTCTCCGGTGAGGCTGACGGTGAAAGGATTGGCCATCCGGCCGCCCATCAGAGAGAGGTTCGGAATCTGGATCACTTCCACATAGGCCCTGTCGATCCAGATGGCCTTTTGGGAGGATAGGGACTGCTCTGTCTGGTTGGTGCTGGTCTGCCCCCCGGTCCCCGATGCCAGACGAATATGGAGGATAACCGGCCCCTCGCTGATATCGCTCCCGATCCGTAGCCGGTAGCGCAGACGATTGACGTTTTTCCCATTGTTCGCACTTCCACCGCCGTTATACCACTCCGTTTCTTCCCGGAGCCGGAAGTCGCCGTACAACGTAATCTTGTCGATGAACGGGGAAATCCCCCGCTGTTGGAGGGAATCCGCTTCCTCCTTCGTAATCGTCCCTTTCTTGACCAAAAGATCCGTCAGGTCCTCCGCCGCCCATGCCACCATCGGCAGCACAAGCAGACCAACCAACAATATTGCTTTCAAACTAAGATATTTCATCGCTTCCTTTCGCTTAGGGAAAACTTCAACGAACGACCGGAAAATTCTCACGACAATGCTCCTTTTCTCCATGGGAAGCTCCGGTGGTCCGGTCAGCATGCCCGTCGGATTTTTTCATCTCTTCCTATGCTGCCTCCGGTGGTCCGGCCGGCCCAGTCTTTCTATCCCAAGGAAGGGAGTCCTTCCACTCACCTTCGCAAATCATCTTTATCGAAACGGATCTTTTCTTTCCGCTCGATCTGAACCACCTTGGATTCATGAATCGTTAACTCGACGGACCCGTACCGGAGGTTTTTAATCGCCTGCAGAATTTTATTAATGACCTTCCGGTTCCTTGCATCCTCCGGAGAATCCGGGCCTGGTCTGTTCTGGGAAAGCTCCGTGTCCATCGTTTTATCTTTTCTGTTTAGCGCCTGCTACTCCTCGACTACCGCGGGAACCGTCTATGCCCGATCGAGCCTGACTCCGGGAACGAGTTCGAAAGCAGCCGGAAGCAGCAGGACGAACGATATGTATATCAAGTCTATAGAGATAGTATAGTTATAAGGAAAATTTTTTATTTTCGGGTTCTTCGGGCTCCGGATTTTATTTTAACGTGCTTCATTTTTTTTAGCGCTTGCGTCAGGGTCACACCGTCCAGTACTTCAGCGATCGCGTCGCGGGTTTCCTTCATCACGATCCGGACACCACAGGTCGCCTCATCCTTGCACTCCTTGCACCGTTGATAGGCCATCTGACTGACGCAGGAAACCGGCGCCAGCGGACCGTCGAGGATCCGGATGACCTGCCCGAACGTGACCGATCCGGGAGGTTTGCCTAACAAATAGCCTCCCCCCTTTCCCTTCTGGCTCTGGAGCAGGCCATGTTTCTTCAACTCCAGCAAAATATGCTCCAAAAATTTTTTGGGGATGCCCTCCCGTTCGGCCAAATCTGAAATGAGCATTGGACCGTGCCCGTAGTCCTCCGCAAGAACCAGCAACGCCTTCAGGGCGTATTTCGCTTTATGTGACAGCATACCTATAATCCATATAGTCTACAGAGTGGATAGAGTATTAACCAATTCGCTGCGGTTTGTCAAGTATTTTATTACTTATGATGATTTTATTTTGTTGCGAAAATAAATAAGCCTGGGGTCAAATCTTTACTTTTGACTTTCCCTCGGAGGCTCAGCAAAAGCTGATTGAGGAAGCCAAGAATAAACTCATGGTAGCAAACGGTGGAAGCAAAATACCTTTTGAGAATCCCGGAGATTCACAACTGCTTGAAAATAAATGGAGCCGGCGAGTGGGATTGAACCACCGACCTGCTGATTACGAA
>DATKAN010000053.1 GCA_035498035.1 Nitrospiria bacterium | reverse complement strand
CGGGCGTGGTGAACGCCGTTGCGCATGTCACCTTCCCGTTCCTGGTCGGCAGGCTGTATTTCTCCGGCCTCGTGACGGTGATCCTGCCTACCGTGGCCGGTGTCGTCACCCTCGTCCGGCTCATCCAGGGTGACATCGCGGTAAGGCAAAACGAGGCGAAATTCCGGGGACAGGTTACTTAATTACCTGCCGGTTCACCTCAGGTCTCGCGCGCGGGGAGGGGGAAGGGTAGAAAGGCGGTTCAATGACCCGGGCCGTCTTATCTCCAGGAACGAGTGGCTTCCTTTTTGGCCTTCTTCGCGGCTTTCTTTTCTTTCAAGCTCTTCGCCGGCGCTTTCTTGGTCTGCTTCCGAATGTTCATTCCCTTGCTCATGGTCTTTGCTCCTTCGATGTGTGCGGTGAAGAGATCGCGGGTTGCTTCCTGACAAGTCGCACTATACACCTTCGCGTGCTAAAAGGGAACCGTCAATGCAAACCTATGGCTTGATCCGCAATTCCTTCCAGATACTTTCGAGCTCCTCAAAGAGCGTCATCTGGGTCGCCTCATTGTCGGGGAATGGCACCGGCTCGTCGTAGAGCGGTTTCTTCAACAAAAAGTCAAAACCCTCTTTCGGTATGGGAGTGTCCACGCCGCCCGACCGGTAGATTCCACGCCTCAAATGCCCCCTCGCGTCCGGTTCCGTCAGAAGGGCCTGCGCGTCCCGATCCATCACGTGATCGCCGTCGAGATCCAGGTCCTCGCTGATGAATGTCTCGATCCGCCCGTCGCCGTCTTTGTCGATCGCAAAAAAATTGTACGGAACCGCTTGTCCCTTCGCGTCGGGAAGCGTCCCGCCTCCGAGGATGAAGCAGTCCGGCGTTCCGTTGCCCTCCGAGTCCAGCATCACCCCCTTGTGTTCGCTCTGCGCGATGGATTCCTCGCTCGAATCGGGAGACATCACGAAATAGTAAGACCGCTCGAACGGTCCGGGGGCGAAGATCGTCAGATAACGCGGCGCCCCGGTGTGCTGTATAAAGGTCTTCTGCGCGACGCGGCGGACCCGGTTCAAATCCAGCGGGATGGTCCAGTGAGGGCGGTAGCAGGACGTTTCGTGATGGGGTATCGGAGGCGCCGTCGCGCAGGAGGACAGGAGCGCCGTCAGCGCGCAGGCCCGTAGCAGATCGATGGAGCGATTCAAGATATTTCCCGGCGTCGATCGTCTTCTTTTCCGCCGGCGGCATTGAGGGTCCCATCGGGTCCGGGTCCCTGCGCTCGTTCATTGATCCAGGCGATGAGCAGTGTGTAGGAGACGGCGAGAACGACCGGCCCGATAAAGATGCCGATCAACCCGAAGGAAACGAGGCCGCCGACCACGCCGGTGAAGACCAGCAGCAGGGGAAGGTTGGCGCCCTTCTTGATCAGGATGGGACGAAGGAAGTTGTCGAGGGTGCCGACCAAGATCGTCACGATCAGCAGGAAGGTCCCCCAGCCGGTCCTTCCGTTCCAGTACAGCCAGATCACCGCGGGAACGAGCACGGGAACCGCCCCGATCTGTGCGATGGATAAGATGAACATCAGGACCGTGAGAACGGCCGCGAAAGGAACCCCCGCCACGGCCAATCCGATCCCCCCGAGGACCGACTGCACCAAGGCGGTGACCCCGACGCCGAGCGCGACGCCCCGGATGGCCTGGGCCGCGAGCCGCACGGCGGCTTCCCCGTTGGCGCCGGCGAGGCGACGCCCGAAACGCAGCACCTGCTCCGCCGCCCACTCCCCTTCGGCGTACAGGATGGCCGCAATCACGATGGTCATCACAAACTCCACGAACAACAGCCCGATGTTTCCGACCTGCGCCGCGAACCATTTCCCGACGGCTCCGGCATAGGGCGCCGCTTCGCGGGCCCAATCCTCGAGGCCACGGGCCGATAGTTGTTCCCAAGCGCCCGCGATCATGTCGCCGATCAGCGGAAGCGCGGTCAGCCACTCCGGCGGGGGCGGAATTTTGAAGGCGGTCATCGACTTGGCCCAGTCGGCCATCTGGCCGGCGTTGATCACGAGCGTCCCGATGGCCGCCGGAAACGGCAGGATCAGGACGATGAACAGCGCCAGGGTCATGACCGCCACCGCCCGGGACCTTTTTCCTCCCACACGCGCCTGCACCGCCCGCATCGCGGGCCAGGTCGACACGACGATCATCAGGGCCCAGACGATGGCGGCCAGGAAGGGCCGGAGGATCCAAAGAGAAAGGCCGATCAACAGTCCGATAAAGAGCACCGCGAGGACGGTGCGGGTGAGGTCGGGCCGGGTGTCAGCCATCGTGAAATTCTCCCGAAGATTTTTCGCTTGCCTTGGAAGTCGGATCGATCGGGACGCGGGGGGCCGGCGTTTTAATGGAGGCTCTCGATATATTTTTCGGCATCGATCGCGGCCATGCATCCGGTTCCGGCTGCCGTGACGGCCTGGCGATAGCGGGGGTCCTGGACGTCTCCCGCCGCGAACACGCCCGGGACCGAGGTTTCGGTCGTTTCTTTTTTCGTGACGATGTAGCCCCGCTCGTCCATCTGTAGTTGGCCGGCGAAAAGCTTCGTGTTGGGCTCATGCCCGATCGCCACGAACACGCCGTCGATCTTCATTTCGGTGACTTTTCCGGTCTTCACGTTCTTGAGCCGCGCGCCGGTGACGACGGGATCGCCCAGAATTTCCTCGACCACGGTGTCCCAGATGATCCCGATCTGTCGATTGCCCCGGGCCCGGCCCTCCATGATTTTGGAGCAGCGGAACTTGTCCCGGCGATGGACGATCGTGACCTTGGAGGCGAACTTGGTAAGGAAGGTCGCCTCCTCCATGGCGGTGTCCCCCCCGCCGATCACGAGGACCTCTTTACCGCGGAAGAAAAATCCGTCGCAGGTGGCGCAGGCCGAAACGCCGTGGCCCATCAGCCGCCGCTCGGAGGGAAGATTCAGCAGCTTGGCCGAGGCGCCGGAGGCGATGATCAAGGATCGGGTGGAATACGTTCCCTCCTCGGCCGTCAGAAGAAACGGGGTTTTTTTCAGGTCGACCGCGGTGATGTCCCCCCGGACGAGTTCCGTCCCGAAGCGCTCGGCCTGCGCGCGCATCTGTTTCATGAGCTCCGGACCCAGGATCCCTTCCGGAAATCCGGGGTAGTTCTCGACGTCCGTCGTGATCATGAGCTGGCCGCCCGCCTGGGTTCCCTCGATCAGGAGCGGCTTCAGGTCGGCCCGCGCGGCGTAGAGCGCGGCCGTCAGGCCGGCCGGCCCGGAGCCCATGATGATGACGTCGCGCACACCATTGGGACTGGTCGAATTCCTCATTTATACCTGCCAATTACATCGGCGAGGCCTGTTCGGCTCAGTCCTCGCTGCTCCGGCGGCTGTGATTTGACCTTGCTAAGGCTCGGCCGCTCAATTTTCCGAAGAGGCTCTGCGGAAAATTGGCCCTAACGGGCCGCGTCCTTCGCCAAGCAAGGTGCCCAAATCTCAGCCGAGGTCGCGCCTCGGGCTAAGACCGAACGGCTGGCCGATGCCACTTTCGTGCGGATCAAAACTTCTTTGCCCCGGCAATTGAGCTTATGCTATCATGAAGGTCTTTATGAAATCAACACGACGGAAAGCCAATGCTCCCCTTGGGGTCCGTGCGATGAGGTTCAATAGGCCCGGTCGGGGGATACGACTCGTCTCGGCGCTTTGGCTTTTGCTGCTCGCGGCCTGCGTCGGGGGACGTTCATCGGAACATGACGTTGTCGCTTCGACGCCGCCTTCCGGAGCCATCGTCTGGGCGGAGTTCAGCACCCACGATACTCCCGTTCGGTCCATGGCCTTGGACGGGGATAATCTCTGGATGGGCACGATGAAGGGGATCATCCGTTTTGATATCACGAAGCGGGAGGTCGAAATTTATACGCCGGCCAACACGGAGGGGGGCTTTATCGCCCGGGCGGTCTACATCCTCTCGGTGGACCCCAAGGGGAATAAATGGGTGGGAACCTACGGCGGCGGGCTCTCGCGCTATGACGGGAAGTCCTGGAAACGTTTTTCGACCGAGGATGGTCTGGGGGACAACTGGGTCTACGACATCAAGTACGACCGCGATGGGAAAATGTGGGTCGCGACCTGGAACGGGGTGAGCGTGTTGGAGGGGGAGAAGTTCAAGACCTATCGCGTGGCCGACGGGCTGCCCGATAAATGGGTTTACTCCATCGCTTACGACCGGGACGGGGTGTTCTGGTTCGGGACCGAGGCCGGGATCAGCCGCTTCGACGGGAAATCCTGGAGGACCTTTTCCCACAAGGACGGCGTCGGGGGGGAGATCGGCGAGAACCCCGCCGGGAGCCGGCCGGCCTCTCCGTTTCCGGCCCCGGAGGAAACGGAGGGAGGACCCGGGAGCGGCTACGGCTCCTCGTTTCTCCAACACCACATGAACATGGGAAAACAGAACGCCGGCCCCAACCCCGATTTTATCATTTCCTCCCTGGTCGACGACCGGAATCGAAGATGGTTCGGAACCTGGGGGGGCGGCGTCGCGAGCTTCGACGGGAGCGCCTGGAAAAATTACACCGTCCGGGACGGACTGGGGGGGGATTTTGTCTTTACGATGGCCGCGGACCGTGAAGGGCATGTCTGGGCCGGAACCAACGGCGGCGCCAGCTGGTTCGATGGGACGCGCTGGAGGAACATCAACACCTCCCGGGGTCTCCTGGACGACTATGTCTTCTCGATGCTGTTCGACAAAAAGGGCCGTCGTTGGTTCGGAACCACGAAGGGCCTGAGCGTGTTCAAGGGGGGTCTCCCGTCGGAATGACGTCCGTAAAGTATAACAATGAAAATAATTCCGGGATTTCATGAAAACTCCGAATAAGGTAAAAGTCGGCCTGGTCAATCTGGGCTGCCCGAAAAACCAGGTGGATTCCGAGGTGATGCTCGGGGTACTTTCTCAGGACGGGTTCGAGCTCACATCGGAAACGGAGAAAGCCGAGGTGATCGTGATCAACACCTGCGGTTTCATCGACGCGGCCAAGCGGGAGTCGATCGACGCGATCATCGAGTTCGGGGGGTATAAAAAGAAGGGCGACTGCCGTGTCCTGATCGCGGCCGGCTGTCTGGCCCACCGCTATCCCAAGGAGCTGATGTCCGAATTGCCGGAACTGGACGCGGTGGTCGGGACGGGCGATTTCCCGAAAATCGCCGGGATCTGCCGGACGCTGCTGGCCCGGAACCGTCGGGGGCGCAGACAGCATGTCTGGACCGCCTCTCCCACGGCGCTTTACGACGCCGCGACGCCGCGGCTCACGCTCAGCCCCCGTCACTGGGCCTACCTGAAAGTCTCGGAGGGCTGCAACTACCGCTGCTCGTTCTGCGCCATCCCGAATTTCCGCGGCGACCTGGTGAGCCGCGAGGTCGCCGATATCCTGGCCGAGGCCCGTTCACTGGCCGGGCGGGGCGTGGTCGAGCTCAACCTCATAGCGCAGTCGCTCACCAGCTTCGGCTGGGACCGCCGGGAGAAGAACGGGCTGATGGGGCTGCTGCGGCCCCTGGTCGGCGTCGACGGGATCCGCCGGATCCGTCTGTTTTACACCTACCCGACCGATCTCACCGATGAACTGCTCGAATTCATGGCGGCCGAGCCGAAGATCTGCAACTACGTCGATCTTCCGCTGCAGCATATCAACGACGCGATTCTCCGGAAGATGAACCGGAAGGGATCGAGCCGGATGATCCGGACTCTCCTCGGGCGAATCCGCGAGAAGGTGCCGGGCGTCACCTTGCGGTCCACCTTCATCGTCGGTTTTCCGGGCGAGACGGAGGGGCAGTTCGAGGAGATCGCCGACCTCATCCGCGAGATCCGCTTCGACCGCCTGGGCGTGTTTACGTATTCCCGGGAAGACGGTACGACGGCTTTCCCGCTCGGAGATCCCGTCCCGGCCGAGGTCAAGGCCGAACGTCAGGAAAGATTACTGGCCCTTCAGTCCGGGATCGTCCGGGAGAAACATGCGGCGATGATCGGAAGCGTCCAGGACGTGTTGGTGGACGGCCCGTCCCGCGAAACCGACTTGCTGCTCGAAGGCCGCACGGAAGGCCAGGCGCCCGAGATCGACGGCGTGGTTTACATCAATGACGGCGAAGCCTCCCCCGGGGACTTCGTGAAAGTGGAGATCACGCAGGCCGGCGAGCACGATCTGGTCGGGCATATTGTCGGGCCGGTTGCGGGAAAGATAAAAGCTGCTTCGTGTCGCCCCTCCGGGTTGAAGGTTTTATAATGGCGTAATACGGCCGATGTGGGCACCCGCCGTCTGGCGCTGAGCCCTTCGGCTCCGGCGGCTTTCGTTTGACCCGGCTAAGGCTCGGCCGCTAAATTTTCCGAAGGTGCTCTGCGGAAAATTTACCCTGACGGGCCGCGTCCTTTTCCAAGCCGGGTTCCCCAAACGCAAGCCGAGTCGCCTCTTGGTCCCAGCGCCAAACGGCGGGTGATGTCAATACACACGATCATTTCTGAGTATCATCCCGCGGGTGGCCGGAGACGGGGCGCCCCACCGAGCGCAGACGGGGTCCCTACACCGGGCGGGGCGGCGAGCACGGTGGGGCTGTCGCAGGACAGGACCCGCGCAAATGATTAACTCGGTTGGGTTTGTATGGGTTGAGGAGGCTTTGAATTGAGAGAAATACTCCCCGGCGTTTATCAATGGTCCTGGTTCTCGCAGGAAAAGGGATGCGATTTTAACGGGCACCTCGTTGTTTCCGGAGCCGAGCGGGTGATGATCGATCCTCCGCCGATGCCCGAAGACGACCGGACCCGGCTGCAACAGCTTGGACCGATCGACTGCATCGTTCTGACCAACCGCGACCATGTCCGCGAATCCGAAGCGTATCGCAAATTGTTCAAGACGACCGTCCTGGCGCCGGAAGCGGATGCCCCCCTCATGGAAATAAAAATAGACCGCACGTTTAAAGATGGAGATCTCCTACCGGGCAGCCTCAAGGCGATCCATATCCCGGACGGCAAATCGCCGGGAGAATCGGCGCTGTTTCTTGACCGCGGCAAAGGGACTTTGATCCTGGGCGATGCCTTGATCGGAAAACCGCCCGGTCGTCTCAATCTAATGGCGCCCGAGAAATACAAAGATCCCTCCAAGGCGCGGGAAGGAATCCGCGTGCTGCTCAATTATCGTTTCGACAGCATCCTGGTCGGAGACGGCGCTTCGATACTCACCGGAGGCAAGAGGGCGGTGGATAAGTTCTTAGGATCCTAAATAGAGTCCTGATGCATCTCTAAACCAGCTGCGGTACGATCTCGGCCGCGCGCCCGCGCAGTGCGATCTGAGCGGCAGACGATGAGGCATCCGGGTTGATCTCGACCACGAAGGCACCGGCCCCGCGGGCGGTCGAGGCGAATGTTGCGGCCGGCTGGACCACGCCCGAGGTTCCGATCACCAGCATCACATCGCAATTCTCAAGCGCTTCGACGGCCCGGTCCATGTCCCGGGGGTCCAGCGACTCCCCGAACCAGACGATGTGGGGCCGCAGCATCTTTCCGCACGAGGCGCAGTGCGGCGGAATCGGAATCGGGACGCGGCGGTCCTCCGTCACCGTCCCGCATCCCGTGCAGCGGACCTTCCAGATATTTCCATGCAGCTCGATCACGTTCCGGCTTCCGGCCCGTCCGTGCAACCCGTCCACGTTCTGCGTCAGCAGACGGAAGCGCCCTTGACGGGCTTCCATCCCGCTTTCGATTTTGACCAGGGCCCGGTGGGCCGGGTTCGGCTCTTTCGCGGCGATCAGTTCCCGCCGCCAGTTGTACCATTCCCATACTAGCTTCGGATCGCGCTCGAAGGCCTCCGGCGTGGCCAGGTCCTCGGCCCGGAAATTTTTCCATAATCCCTCCGGCCCGCGGAAGGTCGGAATGCCGCTGTCGGCCGAGATGCCGGCCCCGGTGAGTACCGTGACGCGCGAGGCGGTCGAGAGACGCCCGCGAACCTCTTCGATGAACGACTCCATGGCGGATATTTTAGCGGCGGCCCGAATTGGAAGCAAGTCGGGAAATTGGATTTCGGTTTTTGTTCGTATTATAATGAGCCCCGTCCGGTGATCGAGAGATCGCCGGGGTCCTCCAATCGCATAACGGATTTCGCCGCTTGATGTGATCATCGCTCTCATCATTCTGATTTTCACCTACCTGGTCATCGCCCTTCAGAAGATCCCCCGAATTCCGATCGACATGATTTGGGCGTCGCTCATCGGGGCGGCCCTGATGATCCTCAGCGGCGCGCTGCCTCTCTCCGAGGTCCCGAAGGCGCTGGACTGGAGCACCCTCCTGCTCTTGCTGGGCATGATGGTCGTGATCGCTCATCTCGAGCTGGCCGGCTTTTTCGATTGGGTGGCGGTCCGCATCGTCGCGTCGGTCCGAAGCCCGCTGCAATTGCTTTCCCTCTTGATTTTCACCTCGGGCGTCCTCTCGGCTTTCTTCGTCAACGACACGATCTGTCTTCTTTTCACGCCGATCCTTCTTCAGACGATCAAGCCGCTCGGCCTCCGTCCGGCGCCTTATCTGATCGCGCTGGCCACGGCCTCGAACATCGGGAGCGCGATGAGCGTCACCGGGAATCCGCAGAACGTCTTTATCGGGATCCATTCCGGCATGCCTTATTTGTCTTTCCTGATTGCGCTGGCGCCCGTTTCGCTGATCGGGATGGTGCTGAACATCGCCGTGGTGGCCTTGGTTTATCGAAAGGAGATCCTGGGGCACGGGGTCTTTCACTTGGTTCGACCGGTTTCCTCAGGCCTGAACCGACCGCTTCTGGTCAAGGGCCTGATCGCGAGCGCGGGCGCGGCGATCGGTTTTGCTGCCGGCGCGCCCTACGCACTCACGGCGATGGCGGCCGGGGCGGCGCTGTTTCTGGCTGGACGGCAGAATTTCCTCACAATCATCAAGAAGGTCAACTGGCGGCTTTTGGCTTTTTTTGCGGGGCTGTTCATCGTCATGGGCGGGGCGCGGCAGGCGGGGGTGATGAACGGCCTTCTGGATCAGGTTCATCGTGCGCTCGGCGGCTCGACCGCTCTCATGATCGCGCAGCTCTCGGGGCTGACCGTGCTTCTTTCGAACCTGGTGAGCAACGTGCCGGCCGTGATCCTGATCGAGCCGTTCCTCATCGGACTGCCGGGCGCGAAATGGGCCTGGCTGGCGCTTGCGATGAGCAGCACGCTGGCCGGGAACCTGACGCTGATCGGCTCGGTGGCGAACCTGATCGTCGTCCATCAGGCCCGGTATGAGGCCCGGGTCACCTTTATGGACTATCTGAAGGTCGGCGTTCCGCTCACCTTGCTGACGCTGGGGGTCGGGATCGGCGTGCTGGCTCTGGAATCGAGTGTCTTCGGGTGATCAGGAATTCTTGATCGGGAGGGAGCCGCGCTTGACGACCCCGATGTATTGATTGGTCTCGTCCAGGCCGTCCACGGTGCCGCCCAGTTTTAACGAGCGTTTTAGGTAGTCGATCGTTTCCTTGCTGATCCGTTCGCCGGGAACGAGAACCGGGACCCCGGGCGGGTAGACCGTGACGATCTCGGAGCTGATCTCGTCCGCGGCGTCCTCCAGCGCAATATAATGATGATCGGCGAAAAAGGCTTCGCGGGGCGTGGCCAGCGACTCGTTTTCGAAGTTTAAGACCGCGATGTCGGGGGCCTCGGCCGTCCAGAACTTTCCGATGTTCTCGCCCGCAATCTCCTTGAGGGCCTTGACCAGGCGGTCGAGATCGTCCCGGCGGTCTCCGATGCTCACGATCACCAGGATGTGAAAGGCATCCGCCATCTCGACCTGGATGCCGTAGCGGCTGTTGAGCCGTCGGGATACTTCGTATCCCGAAAGTCCCAGGGCCGTGACGCGGATCGTCAGTTTCGTCATGTCGAAGGGACCCGCCTGTTCTTCGCCGAAGCAGAACAGATTTGGGATCCGGTTGATGCGGGTCCGCGCCTCCTGCGCGAGCCTGATGGCCTTGTCCAGGAGTTTTTCGCCCTCGGTCGCCATCTGCATCCGCGCGAGGTCCAGCGAGGCCATGAGGATGTAGGACGGGCTGGTGGTCTGCACGAAGCGCAGAACGTTGGTCAGCATGGGAAAATCGATTCGGGTCCCCCGGGCGTGGAGCATCGAGGCCTGGGTCATTCCGCCGATGATCTTGTGGGTGCTCTGGACGCAGAGGTCCGCGCCGATCTCAACCGCCGAAGGGGGAAGTTCTTTGTGAAAGCGCAGATGCGGTCCGTGCGCCTCGTCCACAAGGACGATCAGGCCGCGGTCATGGGCGTAGGGGATGATCCGTTCCAGGTCGGCGCAGAGCCCGTAATAATTGGGGCTGGTGAGGAAAAGGATCTTGGCCTCGGGATGGGCGTCGATCGCCGCGCGGGTCTCTTCGAAGGTGACGTTCCGCGTGAGTTTGAGCTGCGAGTCGATCGCCGGACGGAAAAAAACCGGCTGCGCCCCGCTGAGAATGGCGCCCGCGATGACCGACTTGTGCGCGTTGCGGGCGACGAGGATCCTGTCGCCGGGGTTGCAGGCGGCCAGGATCATCGCATGGTTGCCGCCGGTCGTTCCGTTCACCAGGAAGTATGACCGGTCCGCCCCGTAAGCGCGGGCCGCCAGTTCCTGCGCCTCCTTGATCACGCCCCGGGGCTTGTGGAGCGAGTCCACCTCGTCCAGCGTGGTGAGGTCGATGGAGAAGATCTTGGGACCGACGAATTTCCGGAAACGGGTGGAGATGCCTTTTCCGCTCTTGTGGCCGGGGGTGTGAAACGAGACCTTCCGCGATTCGGCCAGGGCCACCATCGCGTCGAAGAGGGGTGTTCTCAGTTGTTCGTCCGGGTCCATGGAGAAACGGCGGTCGCCTTATCAGGTGTACGTAAACAGCGGATGGTTGTCCTCGATGATCCGGGTTTCGCGCTCCGCGTGCTGCCGGATATGTTTGGGCAACAGAAACTGGCCGTGATGAATCTCGCCGTTGTAGTACTGCAGTTCGCCTTTCAGGCGCTCGGCGATCCGCTTGTCGATCTCGGCCTGGGAGAAGCTCTGCGGATCGAGCTGCTTGGAGGCCAGGGCGAAGCCCCACGGCAATCCGAAGCAGGGGATGATCGCCTGGTAGGGCCGCACGATGGGAAAAACCGATTTGAGGGTCTGGTACACGGCCGAGAAGCAGAGCAGCGCCGTCAAGGCCGTGGTCCCGGCCTGAAGCGAGATGAGGCCGTTCTTGCTGAGGCGTTTCATGACGATCTGGTAGAACTCCTTCGTGTAGAGGAGATAGGCCGGACCTTCTTCCACCGGCTCCGAGATGTCGATGATGATGATGTCGTAGACGTCCTTGGTCTCTTCCAGATATTTTCGCGCGTCCCGGAACTCGAGCTTCACCCGCGGGTCGTCGAAGGAGCCCCGGTGCCACTCGGGCAGATAGGTTTTGCAGGCTTCCACGACATCCTGATCGATATCCACCATCAGGACCTGCTCGACCGAGTTGTGCCGAAGGATCTCGCGGAGGGTGGCGCCTTCGCCTCCCCCGACGATGAACACCTTCTTCGGATCGGGATGGGTGAGCATGGCCGGATGGACGAGGGCCTCGTGGTAGATGAACTCGTCATACTCGCTGGACTGCATCTTGCCGTCCAGGACCAGGCAGCGCCCGTAATTGCGGGTGAGCATGATCTCCATCTGCTGGAACTTGGTCTGCTTGGCGTGGAGGATCGTCTCCACGCCATGCATGTGGCCTTCGTCGGGCGTGAGAAAGTCAAGGAACCATTTGTAGCTCTTTGGTTCGGGCATATTCCAAGACCTCTTTCACGGGTTTGTGAGGGAGTTTCATGTCGCCGCGGATCAGGACGCCGCGCTTCAGCTCAACGATGGACGGATCTTTCGATTGAAACTTTTCGATCAGGTGGGACGCGGCCGTTTCCGGTTGGAGGACATCGCCGCAGGTGAAGATGTCGATCGCCGCGTAACCGTATTCGGGCCAAGTGTGAATCGAAATGTGGGACTCCGCGATAACGACCACACCGCTGATGCCAAAGGGACTGAATTTGTGGAAGGAGATCTCAACGATGGTGGCCTTGGCTTCCTTGGCGGCTGAGACCATGATCTCTTGCACCTTCTTCAGATCATTTAACACCTTGGAGTTGCATACCTTCAACTCCAACAGCAAATGCCTCCCGAGTGCGTGCAATCTATTTGCCCCCTTTCGTCATGGGTTAGTGGCCTCTGAGAGATTCTCGAAATCGCTCTCACCTCTCACCTCGACGTCGATCCTTGAGGTGTGAATCCGTACTTGCGCTTTCTCTCAGGAACGCGGAGGACCCGATGCCGGATGATTCGGCATCGGGAACGGCGGTCGTTTCGGTCATCGCACTGTTCGAAGTAATCTCGAATTAGTCTCCGTGTTCGATCATCATTATTATTTGTAAATATATCTGAATTTTTATGTTTGTCAAGAAAAAAGTAGAAAAACGGACAAAAAGTTTTCATCGAGCGATCGATCATCTTGCACGAGCGCGTCTCCGCGTCTTTCGTAAAATGTCCGGGGCCTTTCTCCGACGGAAAATTGACGCGATTCGAATCGCATTCGATCCGCGGCGGACGATCGGGCGATGAAGCGGTCGTCTCCGAAAAACGGCGGCGCGAATGCCCGCGGGCGTTTCCTTGACACCCCGCGGAGCGGGTGTTAGAATGCGATCGAACTTTTCGCGGGCTTTACCTCGGGGATCGATTTGTCTCGATGGATTCATTGGGTGGCGACCGGCCTCGGCGCCGGTTATGCTCCCGTGGCCCCCGGCACCGCCGGAAGCCTTGTGGGATTGGTCCTTGTCTTTCTCATTCGCAATCGCTCGCCGATTCTCTACGCGGCCGTCGTCCTGACCGTCTTCACGCTGGGCGTGCATGCGGCCGATCGGATGGAGCGCGCCACCGGCGTGAAAGACAACCGGCGGATCGTCGTTGACGAGATCGCCGGGATGCTGGTGGCGGGTTTCCTGCTGCCGTCCGACGCCGGCTACGCCATCGGCGGATTTCTCCTCTTTCGCGTCCTCGACGTCCTCAAGCCGTTTCCCGCGCGATGGATCGAACAAAATCTCGTCGGCGGGTGGGGCATCATGCTGGACGACGCCGTGGCCGGCTTGTACGCCAATCTGCTGCTGCAGGGCGTGAGGGCCCTGGTCCATTTGTCATGAGAAACCTGAACGCCGAGATCATCGCCACCGGTTCGGAGCTGTTGTGGGACGGCCGGCCCGAGACCAACTCGATTTACCTGGCCGACCGGCTGATCGAACTGGGGTTCGAGCCGATTCACAAATCGGTGGTGGGCGATGAAGAGCGGTGGATGGCGGAGGCAATCCGTCAGGCGGCCTCGCGCGCGGCGGTGGTGCTGATCACGGGCGGCCTGGGCCCGACCGAAGATGATCTCACCAAGAAGGTGGTCAGCCGGATCACCGGCCGCCGCCTGATCCTGCAGGAAAAACTGCTCGAGCCTCTGCGCCGGCGCTTCGTGGAACGGGCTCAAGCCATGCCGGCTCAAATCGAACGCCAGGCCCTGATGCCGGCCCGGTCCGTCGTGATCCAGAACCCGACGGGAAGCGCGCCGGGCTTGATCCTCCACTGGGAAAACAGCTACCTGATCTGCCTGCCCGGGGTCCCGCACGAAATGCGCTCGATGTACGAAGCCACGGTCCGGCCTTTTCTTCTGCAGCGCTTTCCCTCCCGGCCCTGGAACGCCTTGCATTTCTTCCGGACCTACGGGCTGATGGAATCGGCGGTGAACGAACGGCTGGCCGATCTCATGATCGCTCATCGCCAGGTCCGGATCGGTCTGTCGGCCAAGCCGACGGGGGTGGATGTCCGGATCGTGGGGCGCGGCCGGAACAAGGAGGAGGTCCGCATCCTTCTGGAAGGCCTGCTCCGGAAAGTGGAGGAACGGTTGGCGGACGTCCTGTATACCCGGGGCCTGGACGAGATGGAGGCGGTGGTCGGGCGCCTGTTGAGGGAGCGCCGCATGAAACTGGCCGTGGCCGAGTCCTGCACCGGCGGCTTGATCGGCCATCGCTTGACCCAGGTGCCGGGCAGCTCGGACTATCTCGACCGGGTCGAGGTGTGTTATAGTAACCGCGCCAAAGTCGACGCCTTGGGCGTGCCGGCGGAACTGATCGAAGCGAACGGGGCCGTCAGCGCGCCGGTCGTCGCCGCCATGGCCCGGGGCATCCGCCGGCGGGCCGGGACCGACATCGGCCTGGCCGTGACCGGCATTGCCGGGCCCGGAGGCGCGACGCCCGAAAAACCGGTGGGGCTGGTTTATTTCGGACTGGACGACGGCCGAGCGGTGCAAACTCCCTTCGTCCGGTTTTCCGGCGATCGCGCCGCGATCAAGCTTCGCGCCTCGCAGCATGCGCTGGACCTGTTGAGGCGGGCCTTGTCAGGGACGACGCCTGCGTCGCCTTCGCGGTAGACCGTGCGCGTCTTTGTCGCGATGGAACTGCCCCCGGCCATCAAGGCGGCCGCGGCCGCCGTCCAGCGGGAGTTGATGAAATCGGAAGCGCAGGTCGCATGGGTGCGGTCGGACGGAATGCACCTGACCTTGAAGTTTCTGGGCGAGGTGTCGGATTCCCAGTTGGACGAGATCGAGGAGGCTTTGGTGTCCGCCGCGGCGGGGTGCGGTTCCATGAAGATCAGCGTGCGCGGCCTCGGCGTCTTTCCAAACCCGAAGAATCCGAGGGTCGTCTGGCTCGGCATCCAGCCGGAGGACGACCGGCTGTTGCGGCTTCAGGAACGAATCGATCGCGCCTTGACGCCGCTCGGGTTTCCACCGGAGCGGCGCGATTTCAGGCCGCATCTCACCCTGGGTCGGGTGAAGACTTCGCGCGGCCTGGACGACTTGATGAAGGCCCTGGCGGTTCAGCATCATTTTCTCGCGGGAGACTGCGTGCTGGGCGAGCTACACCTGATTCAAAGTGAATTGAGGCGGGAAGGGGCGGTCTATACGAAGCTGTGGTCGGTGGCATTGTAATTGCAATCTCCCTGTCGTATCGAAAACGGGGCCGTTTCATAGGACGGGCTCATGGATTGACGGGCCCGGCGCGGCAGGAAGGCCGTGACCGTTCATCCCGGGCGCGTTAGAGGATGAACGATCACGTCACCATTTAACCATAAAGGAGCATCCATGGCGGACAAAGAGAGTCGCGGCAAGGCGCTCGATCTGGCGGTGGCCCAGATCGAAAAGCAGTTCGGAAAGGGGGCCATCATGAAATTGGGTTCGGAGGAGGTCCTGTCGGACGTCCCCGCGATCTCGACCGGATCCTTGGGTCTGGACATCGCGCTGGGCGTGGGGGGATTTCCCCGCGGGCGGGTGGTCGAGATCTTCGGTCCCGAGTCCTCGGGAAAAACCACGCTGACGCTGCACGCGATCGCCGAGGCCCAGAAGGCGGGCGGCGCGACGGCCTTCATCGACGCCGAGCACGCCCTCGACGTGACCTACGCGCGCAAGCTGGGTGTGAAGACGGACGAACTGCTGATCGCGCAACCGGACACCGGGGAGCAGGCGCTGGAGATCGCCGAGACGCTGGTCCGCAGCGGGGCGCTGGACCTGATCGTGATCGATTCGGTGGCGGCGCTGGTTCCGCGCGCCGAGCTGGAGGGCGAGATGGGCGACGCGCATATGGGGCTTCAGGCCCGGCTGATGTCGCAGGCCCTCCGGAAACTGACGGCGACCATCAGTAAATCGCAGACCACGGTGATTTTCATCAACCAGATCCGGATGAAGATCGGCGTGATGTTCGGGAATCCCGAGACCACCACGGGCGGAAACGCCCTGAAATTCTATGCCTCCGTGCGCTTGGACATCCGAAGGATCGAGGCGATCAAAGAAGGACAGGACGTGACCGGAAACAGGGTGCGCGTCAAGGTGGTGAAGAATAAGGTCGCGCCGCCGTTCAAGCAGGCCGAATTCGACATCCTGTTCAACGAAGGGATCTCCAAGATCGGCGAAATCCTGGACCTGGGGGTGGATAAGGGCATTGTCGAAAAAAGCGGGGCTTGGTATACTTACAAAGGAGAGCGCATCGGCCAGGGCCGCGAGCAGGCCCGAACCTTTTTAAAGGGAAACACCGCCGCGGCCCGGGAGATCGAAGAACGGATTCGGGAGGCGGCCATGACGCTTCGAAAACCGGCCGGAGCGGCGGGAAAGACGGCGCCGCCCAAAACGGCGCAGCCGACGCGGGGACACCAACCGATTGCCTGAGGAGAAATCCAAATGGCCGTGAGCATCAACGAACTGCTCAAGATATCAATCGACCGCAAAGCGTCCGACCTTCACCTGAAGGTCGGGAATCACCCGATTGTCCGCGTGGACGGTCATCTGGTTCCGGTCGAAGAGCAGCCCAAGCTGAGCCAGGAAGACGCGATCCAGGTGGCCTTCTCGATCATGAGCAATCCGCAGAAGGAAAAGTTCAAGCAGCGCAGCGAGATCGACCTGGCCTACAGCGCCCCCGGTATGGGACGTTTCCGGGTCAACGTCTTCCAGCAGCGGGGAACGATCGGCCTGGTCTTCCGCGTCGTCCCGACCAAAATCCAGACGATCGAAGAGTTGAATCTTCCGCCGGTTCTTGAAAAACTGGCGATGGAGCAACGGGGCCTGATCCTGGTTACGGGGACCACCGGCAGCGGAAAGACGACGGCCTTGGCCTCCCTGATCGATTTTATCAACCGGAACCGGATGGACAACGTCATCACGATCGAGGACCCGATCGAATATCTTCACCGCGACCGGAAGAGCATCGTCAGCCAGAGGGAGGTGGGGGCCGACACCGAGTCCTTCAGCGGGGCGCTGCGGTCGGCCCTCCGTCAGGACCCGGACGTCATCCTGGTCGGTGAGATGCGCGATTTCGAAACGATCTCGACCGCGCTCGTGGCGGCCGAGACGGGCCATCTGGTAATGAGCACGCTCCACACCCTGGACGCGAGCGAGACGATCAACCGGATCATCTCGGTCTTCCCCCCCTATCAGCAGAAGCAGGTGCGCATGCAGCTCGCCTCGGTCTTGAAGGGCGTGGTCTCCATGCGTCTGGTGCCCAAATCAGACGGAAACGGGCGGGTGCCTGCGGTCGAGATCATGATCGCCACGCAGACCGTCCGGGAATGCATCATCGATCAGGACAAGACCCGCAAGATCCCGGATGTCATCGCGGCCGGTCAGTCTCAGTACGGGATGCAGACCTTCGACCAGTCGCTTTTCAGCCTGTATCAGAAGAACCTGATCACCTACGAAGAAGCGCTCCGGTGGTGCACCAATCCGGAGGACTTCACGCTCAAGGTCAAGGGCATCCAGTCCACCTCCGATGCCTGGGGCGGAAGCCCCGAACAATCCGTGGGCAAGGAAGCGGAACCCAAATTCAAGATCGACCGCTTTGGACGATAGTAGATACTCCCCGGGAAGTCCGTGACAATCCAGCGAGCAACGCGAGCGAGAAGGGGAGGCTCCATCCGGCTTGGCCGGAGGAGGGGGCGACGCGAGCCCCTACGAATAAGTGAATGAAGAGCTTCTAAGAAAGGCCCTGGACTCCGCCTACCGCTACCTGGCCCGCGGCCCCCGAAGCCGGATCGAAGTCGAACGCCGGCTGCGCCAGAAAAACTATTCCGATCCCGTCATCCGTAAAGCGATCCAACGCCTCGAAGAATACCGATACATCGATGACCGGACCCTGGCCCGGCAATGGACCCGCGACAGGGTCCTGCGAGGGCACTGGGGTCCCTTGCGTCTTCGAATGGAGTTGGAACGAAAGGGCGTCGCCCGGGAATGGGTCGAGGAGGCCGTCCGCGAGCTGTTCGGGGAGCGGGATGAGAAGACCCATGCGACGGAACTCGCCGCGCAACGGCTCAAGGGCCGCGGCCTTCGCGACCCCAAAGATTACCGTCGGCTGTTCGCCCAGCTCATCCGCCGGGGCTATTCTTCGGACGTCGCGCAGAGCGTATTGCAAAAGATGAAAAATGATTCGGAGCCATCCGACGAGCGCAACGATTGAACCCGGCCTTCAAAAGGACGCATCGTTTCGATCCGAATCGAATATCCAGGCAGGGCCATGGGGAAAATGGCCGGTTTTAGGGTTTTTTGAAAAGCTCCGGAAGGGATTGATCCAGTTCGGAGAGGGGCAGTTCGGCCTGGGACTTGTCGGACATGTTCCGGAGAATGGCCTTGCCTGATTTCAGCTCGTTTTCGCCCACGATCAGCGTGTAGCGCGCGCCCAGCTTGTCCGAAAGGCCCATCTGCTTTTTCAAGCCCCCGCCGGAGTAGTCCATCTCGATCCGCACCCCAAGACCTCGAAGGCGGACGATCGCCGGGAGCAGCTGGCGGAGGGCCTCTTCCCCCAACAAGGCAAAAAAAACATCGGGCGTCGGCGTCGCGATCCGTTCCATGAGCGTCGCGATCCGCTCCACCCCCATCGCGAATCCGATGGCGGGGGTGGGGGGGCCGCCGAGCTCTTCCACGAGGCCGTCGTAGCGTCCGCCGGCCGCCACCGCATTCTGTGCGCCGAGCTTCGTCGTGGTGACCTCGAAGGCGGTTCGCGTGTAGTAGTCCAGTCCGCGTACGAGCCGCTCGTTGACCACGAAGGGGATCTTGAGCCGGTTCAGCCCGTCCTTGACCTGCTGGAAATGGGCCAGGCAATCCGCGCAGAGGTGGTCCAACGGAGACGGGGCCTTGGCCGCGACGGCCCGGCAGCCTTCCTTCTTGCAGTCCAGGATCCGCATCGGGTTTGTTTCATAGCGCCGCCGGCAGTCCTCGCAGAGCTCCGCGAGGTGGGTCTTGAAATAGGCCTTCAGCGTCTTGCGGTAATGCGGGCGGCAGGCCGAATCGCCCAGGCTGTTGAGTTCGAGTCGAACCTCCGTCACGCCGACGCGTTGGAGCACGGCCATCAGCATCGCAAGCACCTCCACGTCCATCGCCGGCCGGTCGGTGCCGAGGGCCTCGACGCCGACCTGGTAGAACTGGCGGAACCGGCCGGCCTGCGGCCGCTCGTGGCGGAACATCGGTCCAAGATAGTATAGTTTGGCGACGGGCGCTTTCTGGCTCAGTTGATGCTCGATGTAGGCCCGAACGACCGGCGCGGTCCCTTCCGGCCGGAGCGTGATTTTTTTTCCGTCGCGGTCCTCGAAGGTGTACATCTCCTTTTCGACGATGTCGGTCGCGGCCCCGATCCCCCGCGCGAAGAGCTCGGTCACCTCGAGCATCGGGATACGGATCTCGGAGAAGCCGAACGACTCGAAGACCGACCGGGCGGCCCGCTCGAGCCGCTGAACGGCCTCGATCTCGCCGGGGAGGATGTCTTTGAAACCGCGGATGGACTGGAATTTCATGGCGTCACTATAGACGCAAGCCGACGGAAAAGTCAACCGACGGAGACCTCCGCCAGAAATGAAAATCCGCCGGAGGCCGCGGGCCGGCGGATCGACGATCCTCGGTCTTTTTATCTTTATCTTGACTGTAGCCTTCGAGCGTCTTATCTTTGTTGGAGACCAGCGCGGGGCCTCCCATGTCGGATATCGTTGGAACAGGCGGTCCGTCGGACGAGAAGGATCGACCGGAACAAGCGGCCCGATCCGAGCCCGATGAACCGATCGCTTCACCGGACCTTCCAAGCGCTCCGGTCCTGCCGGAGCCGTTGTCTCCGTCGCCGCACGGGGCTCCCGCCGTCCGCTGGATTTACCGGCATACGCTTCCGGTGCGTCTCGCCCACTGGATCAATGTTTTCTGCCTTCCCGTTCTGGTGATGAGCGGCCTCCAGATCTTCAACGCCCACCCGGCCCTTTACTGGGGCGAGCGGTCGGATCGGGACCGGCCGATCCTCGCGCTGGATTCCGATTTTTCGGAAGCGGAGGGACTTCGCGGCGTGACGCGCGTCTTCGGTTATTCGTTCGATACAACCGGCTGGCTGGGGGCCTCCAGCGATTCAAGCGGGAAGCTTCATCGCCGCGGCTTTCCGTCATGGGCCACGATTCCAAGCTTCCAATGGCTGGCGATGGGGCGCCGGTGGCATTTCTTTTTTGCCTGGATCTTCGTCATCAACGGCGTTCTCTTCGGCCTTTACACCCTTCTGAGCCGTCATTTTGATCGGGACCTCCTCCCGGTTCCGAAGGACCTTCGCGGTATCGGCCGTTCCGTGGTGGACCATCTGCGCTTTCGCCATCCGGCGGGAGAGGAGGCGGCCCGGTATAATGTCCTGCAGAAGATCGCCTATACCGGCGTGGTGTTCGTCCTGGGGCCCCTCATCGTCCTGACCGGCCTGACGATGTCCCCGCGGATGGACGCCGCGTATCCCGGCCTCCTCGCCCTTTTTGGCGGACGGCAAGCGGCAAGGACCGTCCATTTCATCGTCTGCTTTGCGTTCGTCGGATACACCTCGGCGCATCTCTTCATGGTGGCCGTGACTGGGCTTTGGAACAATCTCCGTTCCATGGTGATCGGGCGCTACCGCGTGGCGGAGTTGGGGGACGTCGATCATGATCCGTAACCGGATTGACCGACGCCGTTTCATGCTCCGGTCCGTTCAGGCCCTCGGCCTGACGCTTCTGGCCGCATGCGATAAGCTGTCGCAGTCTGGATGGTTTCCGAGAATCCTGGGTGCCGCCGAGGGGCTGACCCGGGAGGGCCAGCGTCTCATCACCCCGAGAATGGCGATGGCCCCGGAATATTCGGAGGCCGAGCGGTCGCCCGTCTTTCCGACCAACGGCACCATCGACCCGGACAATCCGGACTACCGGGCGCTGTCCCAGAATGACTTCGCCGGCTGGACCTTGGCCGTGTCGGGGCTGGTCGAGCATCCGGCCAAGCTGTCGCTGGCGGAGTTGCGCGGGTTTCCATCCCGCACGCAGATCACCCGCCACGATTGCGTCGAAGGCTGGAGCGCCATCGCGAAATGGAAGGGGGTCCCCCTGGGCGAGATCCTGAATCGGGTCCGTCCTCTCCCGTCCGCACGCTACGTCGTCTTTTACTGCGCCGACCCCGACGATTCGGGCCTTGCCTATTACGAGAGCATCGATTTTGACGACGCCTACCATCCGCAAACCCTCCTGGCCTATGAAATCAACGACCGGGTCCTCCCCGTCGCCCACGGCGCCCCGATCCGCCTTCGCCTCGAGCGGCAGCTCGGATACAAGATGGCCAAGTACGTCATGCGGATCGAGCTGGTCGAGGATTTTAAATCGATCGGCGGGGGTCGCGGAGGGTATTGGGAGGACCAGGGATATGAATGGTACGCCGGGATTTGATTTCCCGGTATGCCGACGCCTGCTGCGTCTGATGAGGAGATGGTATATAATAGGACGATATCAGGGACGACACAACAACATAAGGAGGTGGGGCGATGGCGGGATTCATGGGTTTTTTAAACCGGCAGGCTTACGCGTTGATGCGGATCGTGGTCGGGTTCCTCTTTCTGTGGCACGGCGCACAGAAATTGTTCTCCTTTCCCATGCCGATGCCGCCCGGGGTCCCCGCGTTTATTACCTACATCGCCGGTCCGATCGAGCTCGTGGGAGGGACGCTCGTCATGATCGGGCTCTTCACGCGCTGGGCGGCCTTCCTTTGCAGCGGTCTGATGGCCGTCGCGTACTGGATGGCGCACGGGACGAAGGCGCTGTTGCCGATACAGAACGGAGGAGAGCTGGCCGCGATCTACTGCTTCGTTTTTCTGTTCATCTCCACGCAGGGCGGAGGACTCTGGAGCTCGGAATCCGATCGCGGGGGTAAATAGGATTGACTCGGGACCGCTTGAAAAAGGGGGGACTTGAAGGTATCCTTTCCATAAAACGAATGGCGACGGCGTCAAACTCCACTCAAGAGGGCTTGCGATGGCAAAGCTGAGTCGAAAGCTGGGCGTAATCGGGGCGGGGCGCATGGGCTCGGCCCTGATCCGCGGACTGATCAAGGCCAAGGTGCTGTCTCCGGACAAGGTGATCACCGCCGATCCGGATCGGGCCGCACTGGAGCATCTCAAAAAGGAAACCGGGGTTAAAGTGACGGCCGACAACGCCCTGGTGGCGAAGTCGGCCGAAATTATTTTATTGGCCTTGAAGCCGGACCTTGTCCGGCCGATCCTTCAGTACATCAAGGGGGTCCTGACGCGGGATCACCTGATCGTCACGATCGCGGCGGGGGTCCCGATCCGGCAGATCGAAGAGGTGGCCGGCTCCGAGGCCCGGATCATCCGGGTGATGCCGAACACGCCGGCCCTCATCGGCCGGGGAGCGGCGGCCTTCAGCCCCGGGAAGAAAGCGACCAAACAGGACGTGGAGGATGTCCGGTCGATTCTGGAAGCGGTGGGGATCGCGGTGGAATTGCCGGAAAAGTATCTCGACGCGGTGACGGGTCTGTCGGGCAGCGGCCCGGCCTTTGTCTTCATGATGATCGAGGCGCTCGCGGACGGCGGCGTGAAGATGGGGCTGCCGCGGGCCGTGGCGATGCTTTTGGCGGCGCAGACGGTGGCCGGCGCGGCCGAGATGGTGCTCCAGATGAAGCGGCATCCCGGAGAACTCAAGGACCAGGTGGCCTCGCCCGGGGGGACGACGATCGCGGGCATCTCCCAGCTGGAACGCGGAGGGCTGCGGGCGACGCTGATCGAGGCGGTCGAGGCGGCGACGAAGCGGTCGATGGAGTTGGGCAAAGCCTGAATCGGGAATGGAACAGAATTCCTTCCGGCAACCCTCCGAGTTGCACCATTCGATGACGGGAGCATCTAGATTTTCGCCCATGGCGCCTTACGGCTATAGCGCGGCGCGTCTCAAGATATTTGTTGTCGCTAAGGTGGCTCCGCGGAGGCTTGCTTCCAGGAACCCTGTTCCATTCCATATTTAATAAAGGAGAGATCAATCGTGTCGATCCACGGCAAGAATTTCATCGACGGACGGTGGGTGGATTCCCGCACGGGCGAAACGTTCGAGAGCCGCAACCCGGCCAACCGCGACGAGGTGCTGGGAACCTTTCCGCTGTCCAACGCGCAGGACGTCGACGAGGCGGTTCGGGCCGCCCGGAAGGCGTACCCCGCCTGGAGGGAGATGTCCCGGATCAAGCGGGGCGAGATCTTCGATCAATTTGTCCAGTTGGTCAGGAAGGATCATGAGGAGCTGTCGCGTCTCATGGCCCGGGAATGCGGCAAGGCGATCAACGAGTCCCGCGCCGATGTGACGGAAGGAATTCACATGGCCCAGTATGTCTTCGGCGCGGCCCGGATGCCGGCCGGGGATGTGCTGGCCTCCGAGATCGCCGAGAAGGACGCCTATATGCTCCGTCACCCCAAGGGCGTCGTGGCGGCCATCACCCCTTGGAATTTCCCGTTTGCCATCCCGCTCTGGCTGCTCGGTCCCTCGCTGGTCGAGGGGAACACGGTCGTGTTCAAGCCCTCCGAGGACACGCCGCTCCTCGGCCATAAGGTCGTCGAGTACCTGGAGCGCGCCGGGATTCCGGCCGGGGTCTTGAATTTGGTTCAGGGCGACGGGGAGCGCGCCGGCCGTCCCCTGACTTCCCATCCCGGGGTCGACGTGGTCGCCTTCACGGGATCGTATGAGGTCGGTTCCGAAATCCGGAGGGTCTGCGCGGAGAGTCCTCATAAGTTCGCGGTCTGCGAGATGGGCGGGAAGAACGCCGTGATCGTTTTCGAGGACGCCGATTTTTCGATCGCGCTCAACGCGGCGGTGCTCTCGGCCTACAAGACCACCGGCCAGCGCTGCGTCTCGTCCGGAAAGCTGATTGTCCACGAGGCGATCTACGCCAAATTCTGCGAGGAGTTCGTGAAACTCTCAGGGCGCGTGACCGTCGGCGACCCCTTGGATGAAAAAACCTTCATGGGGCCCTTGATCAACGAGGGCGGCCGGAAGAAGATGGAGTTCTACAACGACCTGGCGCGGAAAGAGGGCGGCCGGGTTCTTCTCGAGGGCGGGCCACTCACGGGAAAGGAATACGGCCGCGGTCAGTTCGTCTCCCCATTCGTCTATCAGATGGACTATTCCCCGAAGTCCCGCGTGCTCCGGGAAGAGGTGTTCGCGCCGAACGTCGCCATCGTGCCCTTTCGATCGAACGAGGAAGCGATTAAAATTTACAACGATACCGATTACGGATTGGCCCTCGCCGTGATTACGGAGGACTACCGCAAAGCCCGGCGGGTCCGGGAGGAGTGCGATTACGGCCTGGGCTACGTGAATCTGCCTTCGATCGGCGCGGAGGTGCATCTTCCTTTCGGCGGCGTGAAGCGGAGCGGGACGGGGATGCCGTCGGCATCGGCCCTGATCGACGCCGTGACGCATAAGACGGCCTGGACGGTGAACCACGCCCGTGAAATCAAGATGGCGCAGGGGCTGAAAGCCCGGATCGATTAAGCCTGAAGGCCCGAAAAGAATAAGCCCGGAGGCGGGAACCCCTTCCGTCGCCTCCAGGGGCGAGACCGGAGGGGAGGCGCGGCGCATTCATGTGGGGTGTCCCCGCCATTCCGGATTCCGTTCCCCCATAAAAAAAAGCGCACCCCGGGAATTACCCGGGATGCGCCGTCATCAAGAAACCCTGACGAACCGCCGCTTACATCTTCGGAGCCGCAGGGGCGGGAGCCGCCGGGGCCGCCGGAGCTTCCGAACCGCCGGAAACCTTAATGGCCTCGGCCGAACTACCCTTCGAGGTCACATCCACCTTCGCACCCACCTTAAGGTCCCCTTCAACCTTGGTCTTCTTGGAGATGCTGAACTTGTGGGTCTTCCCCTTCTCGTCCTTTACTGAGACACTCTTCCCCGGCGTCACGGCCGTCACTTCGCCCATGGTCATTGTGGGCCCAGCCGCTTTCTTGGCAAGCGCATCCCCAGCCATGCTGAAGCCTGCCAACGCTGCCGCGGTCAGGATCGATACCGCCAACATCAAGAATTTCTTCATGTGACTAACCTCCCTTATGGTTGTGGACCTATAGGTCCGTCGCTTTGATATGCACGCAGTATGCCATTTTTGAATCGAATACCCGAGAGGCCGCATTCTTAATTTTAATAATACAATTATGGTCTTTGATCCGATCAATCGAGACGAAGGGTCAGGGGAACGGGGCCAAAATCACTCATTTGGGGCACCGCTACCCCAATTGAGGCAGCCCTCCGCCCGCCGTGCGGAAAACTCCCGCCTTCACCGATCAAACGGATTCTCGGCGACGGGCTTGCCGCACGGCGGGCGGAAGGACGAGATATTCATCGATCCGCTGTTGAGGACAAAGGCCTCGTCACCGCCGGGCGAGAAGACGATCCGGACCGGGTCCAATCCCTCCGGTGCCAGGGACAGCTCGCAGGTCACCGACATCGTTGCGACGGAGATCACGGTCAGTGTGCTGTTCGCGCAGCAGTGCGCCACGTAGACATACTTTCCGTCCGGTCCCGCCGCCACGGCCGATCCGCCCGCCCCTTTGACCGCGACGCGCCCGACGATATGAAACGGGACCGCCGTCAGGTCGATCACGTCGACGGCGGCTTCGGTGTCGTGGGAGACGTAGGCCTGCGACCCGTCCGTCGTTACGGCCACGCCGACCGGGTTGCGCCCGACGTCGACCGCTTGGATCGCGCCCGTGGCCTCGTCGACCGCCAACAATTGGTTCGAATCCCGGCTCGTGACCAGAAGAGTCCCGCGTGGCGCAATCGCAATATCGCTCGGGTAACCGGGCAGCGGGATCACGCGTTGTCTTTTCTTCCTAAGGTCGAAGATCGTCAGGGCCTTCGCCTGGTAATGCGGAATATAGAGAGTCTGTCCGTCCCGAGCCACCGTGACGTTCCCGGGTCCCTTCTCCCTCAGAGGAATACGCCCGACCACCCGATAATCGCTCGTGTCGACCACGGTGAGGTCGTTACCTTTATGACGGATCCAGTAGACGTAGCGTCCGGCGGGTCCGACGGGCGCCTCCCGGTTCCCATCCTCCGGCGGCGCCGGCTCCGACTCGAGATCGATCCGCCGTATGATGCGGCGGGTTTCGAAGTCGAACACGGCGATGGAATCGGAATGGGGAACCTCGAAGATAACCGTCGATCGGGGTTGCGGGGATGGCGCGGTTTCCGCGCCGAAGGGATCGGGAAGGGCCGCCGATGATAAAAAGGCCAGTGAAAGGCCCGCCGCGATCCCGATTATCCAAACGCATGAGGAAAGGCGTCGAATCATGATGGGCCTCCGATCTTTCCATCAGGCATTATAAGCCTTACCCCCATTTTCTTCCAGCCTTTCGTTTCGCATTCCTGCGCGCGAGGCCGGAGGGGAGTCCAAGTTTCTCCAAGTCCGGCCCGACCTATCGGACGGCCTTTCTGCACGTCGGAGATGGCCGCCTCCCGCCTGAAAAAGGGGAGAAAAACGTTCTGGCCAACTTGGACTCCATCACCTTGACGTAATCCAATTCATTGATATACTTAAGTTGTTGGACAAAAATGAGGAATTGCGCATGACGCCATCGAGTAATATTCCCACTGGAGAGACCGTTATAGATAATATCCGAAATATCGAGCGGAGAGAATCGCAACTCTGGATCATGACGCTGGGCCTATTGTTGCTCTATGCCGGCATTCTCATCGGCACCTACCTGATCAATTTGAGTGAGTCGTCGCCGAGTCTTAACGACTATCAGTCCACCACGGTCAAGGCCCTGGCCGGGTTATTGATCCTGACCTGTCTCTTTACGATTTACGTTCTGCATATCCGTTGGGCTTTCCGGCGCATGAGGCGTATATTCGAGGTACACGCCATGCGGGATAACCTCACCGGTCTATACAATCGTTATTACTTCGAGGAACGGATAAAGGAGGAAATCCAGCGCGCCGATCGCCAATCCCAGCCCTTGGCCATTTTGCTATGCGACATCGACAATTTCAAGTCCATCAATGACATGCAGGGACATCAGGCGGGGGATCGGGCATTAAAAAAAGTGGCGGAAGCGATTCAAGAGGCCACCCGTGGAATCGACCTGGTCTGTCGGTGGGGCGGAGACGAAATGGTGGTCGTCCTATCCAATAGTACTCGTGAAGGGGTGTTGGTAGCCGCCGAACGGATTGAGAAAAGGGTGCGCCTGACCGGGGCCGGTGAAGAATCCCCCTTCGACCTGAGCATCGGGGTCGCCTTGTATCCCGACCACGGCCGAAGTACAAATGAACTCATCCGGATGGCCGACCGGGCGCTGTACATCGCCAAGAAGGGGGGAGATAAAGTCCACATCGGGGAGGAGGAATATCGACTCGATCAAGACGCCCTTAAAACCGTGTTTCAGCCCATCGTCGACACACGCACAACACAAATTATCGGCTATGAGGCGTTAAGCCGGGATCCCCAGGGAAAGTTGGAAATCTCCCAGCTGTTCAAACGATACCAGGCCGTGGGCCAATTGAAAGAACTCAAAACGCTTTGTTTGAATGTGCAACTCCAACGCGCCGCGACGCTTGGATTAAAAAAGGTGTTCATCAATGTCGATTTCAGCGTCCTCGGCGAATTCAAAACCGTTCCCCCGCTCCGGGGGCCGGAGGTCATCCTGGAGATTTCGGAATCCGAAGCCCTGCTGGACATCGACCGCCATCTGGAAATCGCCCGGAAGTGGCGCTCGCGTGGCTATAAATTCGCCATCGACGACTTTGGAGCGGGTTTCATTTCCCTGGCCTTCGTCGCCAAGCTTGTTCCGGATTATATCAAGCTGGACCGTTCGGCGATCGTCCAGGCCGCGTCCTCCGAGCAATTCGGCCGCTTTCTGAAAGATCTTACCCTGGCTTTTAAAAACTATTCCAAGGAAGGAATCATCTCCGAAGGGATCGAAACCGAAAAGGAATTACGGGTTGCGAACGAAACCGGGACCTACCTTGCCCAAGGCATTCTGCTCGGTGAGCCCCAAGAGTTGAACAGTCCACCTTCCATGGAACCCGCGAAGACCGGCCTTGACCCACAGCATAAGATCAAGTGAGCAGGCTCCTCGTGGGCAATGGCGGAGCGGGGCCAGCCCGGAATGGCGGATCGAATCCCCTGAATTCCTGAAATCCTGTAGACGATTCGCTCGTCATCCTTTCCCATCCTCAGCATCGCACGGATCGGATGGAGTACATAGGCATCCCGTGTCTCTTCCGCTGGCCCCGGCGGGCTCTAACGGCAATCTGAAGGGCCCTCTGTTATCATCGTCTATCAGTCCCCCGTGCGCGAGGCGGGGGGGAGCCGCATCAAGCCATCTGGATCAAGGTCAGCCGGTTGCCGTCCGGATCCGAAAAGGAGGAAAACTTCGCCCCGCCGGGCGCCGTCCGGACCGGGCTGCAACGAATTCCCTTCCGCTTCAATCCGACCGCGAGCTTTTCGATCCCCTTCACGCGAAGCATAATCCCGAACCCTCCCCCGCGGCCCTTCTTTTTCTCGATCTTCTCCCCCATCGAGTGAAGCCCCAACGCCGTGCCACCCGGGATCTTGAACTCGACGTAAAACGGCATCCGCATCGAGGGCTTCAGCCCCAGCTTCGCATAAAACGCGACCGACTTCTTGATATTTTTCGAAGGACCCATCACCCATGAATCCGAAACGACTTTTGCCATTTTCCCCTCCTTTGCAAGCGCTTGTCCCGCTCGTCCGATCCGCCCGGCCTGTCGCACTCCTCCGGCGGATTCAATTTCCCCACGCGCGAGGGCGGAGGAGAAATCGGATTTATTTTGAATTTCAAAAAGCCCGGCCGGCAGGGTCCTCCGTCATTTACTCGCCTGGGTCATCTCGCTCACCAGATTTTTATCAATCAGCATGATCTCGATCCGTCGGTTCTGCTGGCGTCCTTCCGGCGTGTCGTTCGGCGCCACCGGGTCGTATTCCGCCCTCCCCGACGCGACCATCCGTTCGGGCGGCACGCCCACGTCTTGAAGAAAGCGGACTACGGTGGTCGCCCGGGCGACCGAAAGCTCCCAGTTCGTCGGGAAGGTGCCCTGAAGGGACTTTGCGACCGGCCTGTTATCCGTATGGCCTACGACCCGGATGATCTTGTCCCCGTAGCCTTTCAAGGCCTCGCCGACTTTTTTCAAGACTTCTGTTCCCCTCGGTTTAAGCTTCGCACGACCGGAGTCGAAGAAGATCTGCTCTGCCAGCTCGACCGACAGCATGTTCTTGTACTGCTTCACCTGAAGCTCACCCTTTTGCACTTCGCTAGACAGGTCCTTCACCAGCGCATCGAACTGCTCCTGTTGCCGTTCACTGGAGGCAACCAGCGAGGCGTTCTCCTGCTGCAGGGACCTGACCTGCTGCTGTGCCGACGTATAATGCTGATCCAGGGACGATATCTGCTGCTTCAATCCGGCGTTGTCCTTTTCCAGAGCGGCTTTCTGCTGCTCCAGCGTGCTTTTTTCCTGCTGCAGCGAGGTGATCTCATCATTCTTTGCCTTTTCCATCTTTGTATACTTTCCCGAGCTTACGCAACCGCTCACGATCATTCCGGCTGCGAGAACGACCATGCCGATACGAATATAATTATTCATGTCGCTGCCTCCTTTTTCTTGTTTTGATGTATTCGATAAAAAAAGTCGAAACGGTCATTGTTGTTTCAGCTCCTGAATAACTGCATAAATCGTGCAATCGTTAAAAACATTATTTTAAAATCAGGCCGGCAAATTTAATTTCCCCGATGTTTCCGTTATTTAAAACAGAGGAAAGTCGTCTGAGGGCCGGGTGAAATGCATATTTTTTGAAGATCTTTAATTGAGAGTTGTCTAAGATATTGGATGGTCCGGTTTTCGGTTTTAAAATTTCATCGGGTTTTCAGAGATTTAAAGATGTCTAAAAAAACTACAGCCTCTTTGACGAATAGACAATCCCGGGTAGGGGTGTCGCTTGCCTCCGCTTTTTTTCGGGCCGTCCAGCGAGCGTCCCGCTCCGCCGCTTCGAGCCCGGGGTGTGGGGGACATCATAGGAGGCAGGTTGCGAGGAACAAGGAGCAGCCTGCCTGTGCCGGCCGCCGATTCGATGAGGCGGCCGGATTTCTCTGTAAAATTGCACGGGGCCCCACTTATAATAAAACCCTGCCCCAATGACATTCCCCTCGGAGCGACTCTATAAATAGATGCAGATCGAATATGTTCATCTTATTTGACGGCCATGAAGCGCCCCGGTTTCGGTGCGAGGGTAAAAGGAAAGTTCAACGGGAAAAAGGGGCCAAGGATTTAGGAAGTGTTTTCAAGGTCCAGGCTCACGGCGGTTGCGCCCCTATGGGACCGTGCGGCGGATATAATTAAAAGGGACGGCCTCGCCCACCTACATTCAAAAAGGCTGCGCCACCGCCGACCAAAGCAAGTCCGGGGTATGGCGGTTTTGCCGAGCGGGGCCAAGGAGGAGGGCCGTTCAGGAGCCGGGCCGGTGGATTGCAAAACACGGTACACTGGTGTATGTTTTATTTTTTCATGAGGAGACGCGCTCATGCCTTCCGAGACCGTTGAGCTGCAGGGTCACATCATCGACTCGCTGACCTTGCCGAAGGTCCTGGATGAGGTGATGAACTACGGCGGGACCTTCGAGATCCTCGATGTGGCGATCGGCCAGCGCCGCGAGGATTCCAGCCGGGCCCGTATTCAGGTCTCCGCACCGTCCCGGGAGGTTCTCGACAGGATCTTAGGCCGGATCCGGCAGCTCGGGGCTGTTGCGGTGCGGGAGGAAGAGGTCGCGCTCGTTCCGGCCGACCGGGACGGTGCCTTTCCCGAAAATTTCTACTGCACCACGAACCTTCAAACCTTCGTTCGATTCAAAGGCCAATGGTTGGAAGTGGCGCGGCCCGAGATGGACTGCGGGATCCGGGTCGATCCGGGGGGACGAACCGCGGCCACGATCCCGATGCATCGCGTCGAAAATGGGGACCGGATCGTGGTGGGCCATCAGGGGATCAAGGTCATCCCGCTGGAGCGCTCGCCGGAGCGAAATGTCTTCGAGTTTATGGCAAGCTCCGTCTCCTCCGAGAAACCCAAGGCCGTCGTGATTCGGGAAGTGGCGGCACGCATCCGCGCGGCGAAACAGGCCGGCGAAAAGGTGATGGTCGTCGCTGGCCCGGCCGTCGTGCATACCGGCGCCGGGGCGCATCTGGAACGGCTGATCGAAGAGGGCTGGGTCGATCTCCTTTTCGCCGGCAACGCCCTGGCGGTTCACGACATCGAGCAGGCGCTCTACGGGACCTCGTTGGGCGTCTATTTGGAAAAGGGGATCCCGGCGAAAGAGGGACATGAGCACCACCTGCGCGCCATCAACACGATCCGCCGCGCGGGAAGCATCCGGGACGCGGTGGAACGGGGAATTTTAAAGTCCGGCATCATGGCCGCATGCGTGCGGAAAAATATCGAGATGGTCCTGGCCGGATCGATCCGGGACGACGGGCCGCTGCCGGAGGTGATGACCGACATGGTCGCCGCCCAGGATGCGCTTCGGCGCCTCCTGCCCGGCGTGTCGGTCTGCGTGATGATCGCCACGATGCTGCATTCGATCGCGGCCGGCAACCTCCTCCCGGCCTCGGTGAAACTGGTCTGCGTCGACATCAACCCGGCCGTGGTGACGAAGCTGACCGACCGCGGAAGTTTTCAGGCGATCGGGCTCGTGACGGACGTGGAGCCGTTTCTGCGGGAGCTGTCGGCGAATCTGTCTTCTTGATGGTCCTGTAGGGGCGTACGGCCGTACGCCCCTACGTTACGGGTAACGGAAAAGACCATGCCGTCATTTCTCATGTGTCCACCGGACTACTACCAGATCGAGTACGAGATCAATCCGTGGATGAACCGTCGCCGTCCGGCCGAGCCGGTCGCGGCCATGCGGCAGTGGCGGGCCCTTTACGATCTCCTGACGACGAAGCTGGGCGCGACCGTCGAGCTTTTGAGTCCGGCGAAGGGCCTCCCCGACCTGGTCTTCACGGCCAACGCGGGGCTGGTGTCGGGCGGGAAATTTATCCAAGGCCGTTTCCGTTTTCCCCAGCGCCAGCGCGAGGCGCCGCTGTTCGAGGCCTGGTTTAAAAAAAAGGCCTACCAGATTTTCCCGCTTCCGGAGGAAGCCTGTTTTGAAGGCGAGGGGGATGCGCTTCCGTTTGGAAAAACGCTCTTTGCCGGTTACCGGATGCGCTCCGATATCCAGTCCCACCGGACGATCGGCGAGATCCTGGCTTGCGAAGTGCTGTCGCTGGAACTCGTGGATTCACGCTTCTATCACCTGGATACCTGCTTCTGTCCCTTGACCGACCGGGCCGCCCTCTATTTTCCCCCGGCCTTCGACGACTATGGCCGGAAGGTCATCGCGGCCTCCGTTCCGGAAGCGATCCCCGTTGTCCCGGAGGAAGCGCTCCGCTTTGCCTGCAACGCGATCGTCATCGGGAACGAGGTCGTCCTGCATTCCGGTTGCGATGCGACGAACCGCGAATTGCGCCGTCGCGGAGTGAAGGTGCACGAGCTGGACCTGTCCGAATTCCATCGTGCGGGGGGGAGCGCAAAGTGTATGGTTCTCCGACTATCCTAAAGAGGCCGCCAGGATGAAGACGACGATTCATAAATCGATTCTGGAGGTGGTCGAGGGGGATATTACATTGCAGGACACCGAGGCGATCGTGAACGCGGCCAACACGACGCTCCTCGGCGGAGGGGGCGTGGACGGCGCGATCCATCGCGCGGGGGGGCCGCAGATTCTGGAGGAATGCCGGTGGATCGGCGGCTGTCCCACCGGTGAGGCCCGCATTACGACCGGCGGCCGGCTCAAGGCCCCATACGTCATTCACACCGTGGGACCGGTCTACCGGGACGGCCGCCATGGAGAGCCGGAGTTGCTCGCCTCGGCTTACCGATCTAGCCTCAAGCTCGCATCCCAACACAAGATCCGATCCGTGGCCTTTCCGTCGGTCAGCACGGGAGCCTACGGGTATCCGATCGAGGCCGCGGCACAGATTGCGCTGGGCGTCGTGCGGGACTATCTCGAAGGTCATCGAGGAATCCGCTTGGTCCGCTTTGTCCTTTTCGGCACGATGGCCTTTGAGGTGTATGAACGGGTTTTA
>DATKAN010000052.1 GCA_035498035.1 Nitrospiria bacterium | reverse complement strand
ACCGTCTTTGGTATATCGCCGATGGGCTGCGGCTGGGCCTCTCGATCGATGAAATTTATCAGGCGACCCGGATCGATCCGTGGTTCCTGCATCAGGTCCGGGACATCGTGGCGATGGAGGAGACCCTCGCCAACGATTTGGCCGTGGCCCACATCCATCACGATCTCCCGCCGCCAAACACGCCGGAGTTGATCTGGCAGGCCAAGCAGGCCGGTTTTTCGGATCCGCATCTCGCTTCTCTCATCGGCGTGGAGGAGGATGAGTTCCGACAGATCCGGAAAGATTTCGGCGTGACTCCCGTCTACCATCGCGTCGACACCTGCGGGGCCGAGTTCGTGGCGCAGACCCCCTACCTCTATTCGACCTATGAGTCCGAGTGCGAGTCGCGACCGACGCAGCGGAAGAAGATCATGATCCTGGGCGGGGGACCGAACCGGATCGGACAAGGGATCGAGTTTGATTATTGCTGCGTCCACGGGGCGCTGGCCGCCAAGGAAGCGGGATTTGAAACCATCATGGTCAATTGCAATCCGGAGACGGTCAGCACCGATTACGACATCTCGGACCGGCTTTATTTCGAACCCCTGACCAAGGAAGACGTCCTGAACATCGTCGATACGGAACAGCCGGACGGGGTGGTGGTCCAGTTCGGGGGGCAGACGCCGTTGAAACTGGCGGTGCCGCTGGAGGCGGCCGGCGTCCGGATTCTCGGGACCTCTCCGGATTCGATTGATCTGGCCGAAGATCGGGAGCGGTTCAGGACCTTCCTGGAGAGGTTGAGGCTCCGGCAGCCCCAAAGCGGAACGGCCCGTTCGCCGGACGAGGCGAAGAAGATCGCCCGGGAGATCGGCTACCCCGTGATGGTCCGGCCCTCGTACGTGCTCGGCGGCCGCGCGATGGAGACCGTTTACGACGAGAAGAGCCTTCAGGATTACATCACCTCAGCCGTCAAGGCGTCTCCAAAGCATCCGGTCCTGATCGACAAATATCTGGAAGATGCCATCGAAGTGGACGTGGACGCCATATCGGACGGCACGGATGTCGTCATCGGCGGGGTCATGGAGCATATCGAAGAGGCCGGCGTCCATTCAGGCGATTCGGCCTGTTCGCTTCCGCCCTATTCGCTGGATGCCCAAATCGTTCAGCAGATCCGCGAGCAGACCCATGTCCTGTCGCGCGAACTGCGCGTCGTCGGACTGATGAATGTTCAATTCGCCGTCAAAGACGGGACGGTGTATGTCCTGGAGGTCAATCCCCGGGCTTCCCGGACCGTGCCGTTCGTGAGCAAGGCGATCGGAATCCCCCTGGCCAAGGTGGCGATGAAGGTGATGTGCGGCCAGGCGCTGAAGGATCTGGGCTTGACTCGGGAGCTCCCAATTCCTTATATTGCGGTGAAGGAAGCCGTCTTTCCCTTCAATAAATTTCCCGGCGTCGACACGATCCTGGGCCCGGAGATGAAATCCACCGGCGAGGTGATGGGGATCGATTCCGACTTCGGCTCGGCTTTCGCCAAGTCCCAGGCGGCGGCGGGGGCGATGCTTCCCTTGTCCGGGAGGGTCTTCATCAGCGTCAAGGACAAGGACAAGCCGGCCGTCGTGTCCGTGGCCCGGCGGCTCAGCGATTTCGGGTTCACGATCGTCGCGACGGGCGGAACTGCGGACCGCCTGCAGCAGAACGGCATCCCCTCGGAACGCGTCAACAAGGTGAAGGAAGGCCGGCCGCACATCGTGGACCGTCTCAAAAACAAGGAGATCGCTTGGATGATCAACACCGTCGGCGATAAAGCCTCTCAGGCCGATTCCTACTCGATCCGGCGAACCGCCCTGACCTATTCGGTCCCGTACTTCACCACCATGGCCGAGGCGAAGGCCGCCGTGCGGGGCATCGAGTCGGTCTTAAAGCAGAAGTTTCGGATCCAGCCGCTTCAGGTTTACCATCGGGAAATTCAATCCGGATAAGGAAGGACCATGCGCGTTCCGATTACGAAAAAAGGGTTTGAGCAGCTCCGGGACGAATTGGATCGATTGAAAAAGGTGGAGCGGCCGAAGGTGATCCACGCCATCGCCGAGGCCCGGGCCCACGGGGATCTGAGCGAGAACGCCGAATATCATGCGGCCAAAGAGCGGCAGTCGTTTGTCGAAGGACGCATCAAGGAATTGGAAACGAAGATGGCCAACGCCGAGATCATCGAGACCGGTCGGCTGACGGCCGACAAGGTCGTATTCGGGGCCACGGTGGTTCTCCTGGACGGAGACGGTAAAACCAAAAAGAAATACATGCTCGTGGGCCAGGACGAATCCGACCTCAAGAACGGCAAGATCTCGGTCACCTCCCCGGTCGGGAAGGCGCTCATCGGGCACAAGGTCGGGGACGAGGTCACGATCACGACGCCGGCCAAGACCGTCACGTACGAAATCCTGGGAATCGCTATTGAGTAGGGGCGGGTTTGAAACCCGCCCCTACAACAAAACCATCCAATGAATCCATCCTTTCGCAAAGCCCTGGCCCGGGAATTCCATCCCGCCTATGACATCGACCGCTCCTACGAATGGAATTACCGGAACGGGCCGTGTTTCCGGGGCCCCTACCCCCCGGCCCGAAAAGAACCTCCGAAAATTCCCTTTCTGGGTTTCAGGCTCCGTTCCCGACTGGGCGTGGCGGCGGGACCCCTGCTCAACTCGCGGTGGATCCGGGTTTATGCTAAGTTGGGGTTCGACATCCTGTCCTACAAGACGGTTCGAACCCGTTGGCGGCCGAGCAATCCAAAGCCCAATTGTGTCCTGGTGGATACCCGCGGGCCATTGACGGACGACCGTCTGGGTGAAAACCTTCATGTGATGTCCCAGCCGCCGGCCGGGATCCGGGACATCAGCATTACGAATTCCTTCGGGGTGCCCTCCCGGAATCCCTCCGTCTGGCAGGAGGACGTCGAGCGGGCGAAGGGTTATCTTGATAAAGGTCAGGTCCTGGTCGTCAGCACGATGGGCAGCTCTGAATATTATCCGGAGGCCCCTTCTTTTATCCAGGACTTTGCCCGCTCCGCGGCGCTCGCCCGGGAGGCCGGCGCGGACGTTGTTGAGCTGGACCTGTCCTGTCCCAACAGCAACGCCGCCGAAGGAATGGTTTATCTGGACCCCGAGCTTTCCAGCGCGATCTCAAAGTCCGCACAGGCCGAGTTGGGCGATGTGCCTCTGTTCATCAAGCTCGGCAATTTCTGGGATCGGGAGCGGTTCGAAGCGGTTATCAAGGCCAACGCCCATCATGTCGACGGCATCGTCGGGATCAACACGGTGAAGATGACCGTCCTGGAGGAGAACGGGAAGCCGGCCATTCCGGGACGCCCGCAGAGCGGCGTATGCGGCGCGGGGATTAAAGCAAGCGCCCTTCAATTCGTCCATTGGCTTTGCGAGACGCGGAAGAAAAACCGCTACGACTTTGCGATGATCGGTGTGGGTGGGATCATGAAGCCGTCGGATATCGATGAATTCCTCGATACTGGAATCGACGCGGTGGAGGTTGCCACGGCCGCGATGTGGGATCCGTATCTGGCCTATCGATATTATTTGACGCGTCACGGTTCGCCGTGATCGTCACCCTTCTCACCGATTTCGGCAGCCGCGACTCGTTCGTCGCGCAGATAAAGGGCGTCATCCTGGGCTTGCAATCCAAGGCTGCCATCGTGGACATCACCCACGAGATTCCGCCGTTCGGGATTCGGGATGCCGCCTTTGTGCTTCAAACGGCCTATCGTCGCTTTCCGAAGGATACGATCCATGTCGTGGTGGTGGACCCGGGTGTCGGGGGAAAACGGAGGCCGCTGCTCGTCGTAAACCGGCTGGGCCGTTTCCTGGCGCCCGACAACGGCGTTCTGAGCTACATCTACCACGACCATCCGTCATCCGAGGTCTATCAACTAACGGCCGAAAAATACCGCCTCAAGTCCTACAGCGCGACCTTCGACGGCCGTGATCTTTTCGCGCCCGTTGCCGCGAGGCTTTCGAAAGGTCTGGCACCTTCCAGGCTGGGAAAGAAGATCACGGATTTTGTGAGTTTTCCCGTTCCGGATCCAAAGCCTCGGGCGGACGGAAGTCTGCAAGGGCAGGTGGTCCATATCGACCGATTCGGAAATCTGATCACGAACTTAATGCGCCAGGATCTCACCCCTTGGATTTCGGATGGAAAAACGGCCGTGATCACGGTCAAGGGGAAAACGGTTGAGGGGATTAAGCTGTTCTATTCCGAGGCGGCCTCCGGGGAGCTCGCCGCCGTGATCAACAGCGACGATCGTCTCGAGATCTTTTGCGATCAGGGGAACGCACGGTCCATTCTCAATGCCGAGTTTGATGAACCGGTTGTCGTGCAATAGGAGGCAACCCTGACTATCCCGCCCTTGCTCTTTTCAAACATTTTTAGTATGCTTTGGCCGGCCTGTCGATGTCAGCCGCAGAATCATTAATCCAACGGAGTCGAATTCAAGATGAAAACGAGATCGAAAGTGGGGGGGCGTGAGCTACGGAGAGAACAGGGTCTTCAACGGTCGGGCTCGTTAAAAGAGGAGTACGTGCATGACACGTATAAATCGCGTGGCAAGCTGCCGGAGCCGACGGTTTGCCCCCAATGCGGTGCGGTCTATCGTAAGGGGAAATGGAGCTGGGCGCCCCGTCCGGCGCGTGCGCACCCAACGATCTGTCCGGCCTGTCGCCGGATTGCGGACAAATATCCGGCCGGCATCCTTCGCCTGAGCGGTCCCTCCGTCCGTAGACGCCGCAACGAGCTGTTGGGCGTGATCCATCACCAGGAGGCGGAAGCGAAGCGAAATCATCCGCTCTGCCGTGTGATGGGTATTTCGGAATCGGGCGACGGAATCGTGGTGAGGACGACCGACAACCATCTCCCGCGACGGATCGGCGAGGCGCTCTGGCACGCCTACCACGGCGAGCTCAAGCTCCATTATGGCGACGATCCAAGATTGATTCGGATGACCTGGAAGGGCTGACGCGGCGGCCCGTTATTTCCAAACAATAAAACGATTCTCGGATTATATAAAACCCAGCGCGCATCGGGTCGGGACGGGATTAATATCGGTTTTATTAACCACCGCCGTTCGGGGCGGGTTCGTGCCGGGTCTGCCATTCGCGGATTTTTTCCCGGATCTCCGGAATCGCATTTTCGGCGGCTGCAATCCCGGCCCGCATGAGCGACTCTTTCATTGAGAAATCCATCGTCTTGACCGATCCGACGTCGGGTTCGATCAGGACGTCCGCGTCCCGCATCTTGAACACCGAATTCTCGTTGGCCATGATGTTCACGGCCTGAAGCGTGATGTCGATGATGTTGGTGAGATTGTTATTCACCACGTCCTTCCCAATGTTCACGGCGATTACCAAGTCGGCCCCCATCGTTCTCGCCACGTCCACGGGCACGTTGTCCACAACGCCCCCGTCCACCAGGGTCATATCAAGATACTGGACGGGCGTGAAAACGCCCGGAATGGAGCTGCTGGCCCTCACGGCCCTGGCGATCGAGCCCCGCTTCAGCACCACCGGTTCCCCCGTGTTCAAATTGGTCGCCACGGCGGCGAAGGGGATGGGAAGGTCTTCGATTTTATCGCGGGAGACTCTATCTTTTACAAATTGCTCCAAGCGGTCCCCCTTGACCGGGCCGGTCGTCGAGGCGAAGACCGAAAAATCAAGGAGATCCTCCTTTTCGAGCTTGAACGCGATCATTTCCAGGTCGAAGCTGTTGCCTTTGTCGGCATAGAGAGCCCCGATAAGGCTTCCGACGCTCGTTCCGACGATGATATGGATGGGGATTTTCTCCTGCTCCAGTACCCGGATCACACCCACGTGGGCGAAGCCGCGGGCGGCTCCCCCTCCAAGGACGAGGGCCACTTTCGGCATCGGGAGAGAGGTCTCTTCCAAGTTCGGAGGGCGGAATATCGTGCACCCCGCGATAACCAAAATAAGAGAAACCGCCGCGGTGATCGATCCGATGGGTCCTTTCACAGGAGAACCTCAAGCGGTGGGTTTTGTATTTGCGCCGATTTATTGCGGGACATCATAACACTGTAAATTTGAGGCGATGTAAAAAATATAACCGAAGGGGCCCGTTTTGACAATACCATCGGGCTCGATCGCTCCTTCCATTGACAGCCGGATTCGGCTGAGATAAAGTATTTCCTGCCATGACCGCAAAGCGACTTTACATCAAGACCTTCGGATGCCAGATGAATGTTCACGATTCGGAACGGATTTCCGGCCTGCTCCGGAACGAAGGCTACCGGCTCACCGAAAAACCGGAAGAGGCCGATATGATCATCGTGAACACCTGCAGCATCCGGGAAAAATCCGAGCAGAAGGGCTACAGCGACTTGGGCCGCTTTGCGATGCTCAAACGCGACAAGCCGGAGCTGATCCTCGGAATGGCCGGATGCGTGGCCCAGCAGGAGGGCGAGAAGGTTCTGACGCGGTTCAAGGGACTCGATCTGGTATTCGGATCTTCCAACATTTCGAATGTCCCGCAGATGGTCGAGAGGATTACACTCCAGTCGCAGCCGGTCGTGATGGTCCAGGAGCCGCCCGGACCTCCCCGAACGACGCCGGCGGATCGAAAGGATCGCGTGCGGGCCTGGGTCTCGATCATGGAGGGCTGCGACCGCCATTGCGCCTTCTGCGTCGTACCGAAAACCCGCGGAAGGGAACGGAGTCGTCCGAGCGCCGAGATCGTGCAAGAGGTGAGGCATTTGGCCGGGGCCGGTTATAAAGAGGTCACCCTTCTGGGGCAGACCGTCAATTCGTACGGCAAGAACCTGGATGAAGGTGTGGACTTTGCCGATCTGTTGACGATGCTCAACGCGGTGGATGGAATTGAACGGATTCGATTCGAATCTCCGCATCCCTGCGACATGACCCCAAAACTGATCGGGGCCATGGCCGGGCTGTCCAAGGTCTGCGAATACCTGCACCTTCCGCTTCAATCGGGGTCGGACGGAGTTCTGGAAAAAATGGGCCGAGGCTATACGTTGGATCAATACCGTCAAATCATCGAACGGATGCGACGGTTCGTTCCCGATATGGCCTTTTCAACGGACATCATAGTCGGTTTTCCCGGCGAGACGGAGGACGACTTTCAGAAAACGCTGGATGCGGTGGCCGAATTTGAATTTGACAACGTTTTTTATTTCAACTATTCGCGTCGGCCGAACACGCCGGCCGTCCGTTTCGAGAAACAGGTTCCCAAAGAGGTACAAGAGGGACGATTCCACCGGCTCTCGATTCTGGAAAAGGGCCTCGCCCGGAAAAAGAACCAGGCCTTGATCGGCCGCGTTCAGGAAATTCTCATCGAGGGTCGGAGCAAACGGGATCTCGCCAAATTCACGGGCCGGACTCGCTCCAACAAGCTGGTTCACTTTGACGGCGCCGATGATGAAATCGGCCGCCTCCTGAATGTTCGGATCGCCACGGCCGGGTCGACCTGCCTGGAAGGAATGCGTCCTTAGAATGGTTCCGAGGCCGAAATGAACAACGCCAAAGCGTTCTGGCCTCCGAGCCGGGAGTTCGTCCGGTACTGGCTGCCGGTCATTGCCTATGCGGCGCTGATCCTTATCCTCTCGTCGATCCCCATTCGGATCCGCCGCATACCGTTTCGAAATTACGACAAAGTGTTTCATTTTTTCGAGTATGGGGTCTACGCCTGGCTTTTGTATCGCGCGTTCAAAGGTACGACGTCCCTCTCTTCACGTGGCCGGATCGCGATCGCGACGGTACTGATCTGCACGGTCTTTGGAATGATTGATGAACTGTATCAGTTCCACACCCCTTACCGTACCCCCGATATTTATGATCTGGCTGCGGACGTTTCCGGGGCCTTTGCGGCCATGATCCTCGCTGTTTTTATTCAGGACGTATTTCCACGATCATGAAGATCGCTTTTCACACCTTGGGCTGCAAGGTCAACCAGTTCGACACCGCCGTAATGGAGGAACTCGCGCGGCGGGCCGATCATCATATCGTGCCGTTCGAGCAATCCGCCGATGTTTATGTTGTCAACACCTGTTCCGTGACGGCCAACGCCGATCAGGAATCCCGCCGACTCGTTCGGCAGATCCGGCGCAGGAATCCGGGTTCCAGAATCATTATGACCGGCTGTTATGCCCAGACGCACCCGGAGGAGCTTTCAAGGATTCAGGGAGTGGATCTGATCCTGGGCAACCGCGAGAAACAGGACCTGCCGGGCTATCTTGGAGGCTGTGATCGATCCGAAGGCCCCATTTTGAGTGTCGGCCGACCGATCCCGGGCGGTCCCTTGGTTCAGCCCCTCCTTCGCGAGTTCAGAGGGCATACGAGATTCTTCCTGAAAATTCAGGACGGCTGCGATTATCGATGTTCCTTCTGCCTCATCCCGCGGGCGCGCGGACCGGGGAGAAGCCTTTTGCCCGAGCACGTGATCGAGCAGACAGCCGCCCTTGTCGATGAGGGATGCCGGGAACTGGTCTTGACCGGTGTCAATCTGGGAACCTACGGACGGGATTTTATCCCGAAACAAAGCCTGGCCGGGCTGCTTCGTCTCCTCCTGGAACGGACGCGTATCTCAAGAATCCGTCTGAGCTCCCTGGAGCCCAAGACGGTCACGCCCGAATTGATCGAGGTCGTAGAATCGTCGCCCCGCATCTGCCGGCATTTCCATATTCCGCTTCAAAGCGGGGACAACCGCATTCTAAAAATGATGAACCGGCATTATTCAAGAAATTATTACCGGCGGCTCATTCTGTCTCTGTCGGGGCGCTTTTCCGATGCGGCCATCGGGACGGACGTCATGGTCGGTTTTCCCGGAGAAGGCGAGACGGAGTATGGGAATACGTATCGGCTGCTTGAGGAACTGCCGGTCAGTTATTTTCATGTCTTCCCGTTTTCGTCGCGACCCCAAACCGCGGCGGCCGGGATGACGGCGGGCGTTTCCGGGGAGGAAAAAAGGGCGCGGGCGGATGAGCTGCGAAAGTTGTCGCTCGAAAAGGGCCGACAATTTTCAATTTCCCACATCGACAAAGACCTCGAGGTCCTGATCGAAAAAGAGCGCGACCCCGAGACGGGGCTTCTGAAAGGGATTTCGGGCAACTATATCAAAGTACTGCTTTCAGGGCCGGATGGCGTGATGAACCGGCTACGGTCGGCTCGAATTGTCGCCGTCGACGGGAACCGGGTGATGGCCCGCCTATTTTAATGTATCGAAAAAAAACTAAAGAAACTTGTTGACAGGATTCATTCCTTGTGTTATAAATTCTATTCTCCTCAAGAGCGGACTTCAAGTTTGCCGACGGGGTTGACAGAAATTCCTGATGACTTTCATCGGTCGTCATTACATGGGTCTTTGAAAACTAAATAGTGTGTGCCGTTTGTAGAATGGGTTCAGTCTCAAACCTGTAGTAGAGTTTTAATCGAGAGTTTGATCCTGGCTCAGAACGAACGCTGGCGGCGCGCCTAACACATGCAAGTCGCACGAGAA
>DATKAN010000051.1 GCA_035498035.1 Nitrospiria bacterium | reverse complement strand
AAAGTTGCTTATTTAAGCCGACGCCTTATTTTATAATAATAAATAATAGCTACATTGATTGATCGATTGCGAAATGTTATTAAACATCGGTTTGTAATGACCGCAATCTTTGGCTATCATGATACTTTCAACGATCCGAATATAGTTGCAATCATTTATTAAACAATAATTTGTGGAGAACATTATAATCTCTAAGGGGCATATTTTAGTATTTAATGGAAAAAATTTTCTCAATTTAAGATTAAACTGCTTTATCTATTGAGTCACCAGTAATGTTCATCCAAATTCGACAGATTTTTTGGTTGAATCCGGACCGCTTAAGTGGCCTGATTCTTGCTTTATCTAATATATTGATTTGACATCGTTAGATACTCGATCGATTTTGGGAGATTTGACCGTCCACCCGTCGTGAGATTGAAACTATCTTCGGAGAATAAAATGAATTGGTACGCGATCCATACCCAGCCCCATCAGGAAACTCTGTCAGAGTCGAGCCTCCAGAGGTTGGGTATAGAGATTTTTTTCCCTCGCCTTCAGCAAAGGAAGATCATTCGACGTGTTGCCCGAACGATTACAGCCCCCCTTTTTCCGGGATACCTCTTTGCCAGATTCAACATGGACACCAATTTCCGAGCTGTGAATTATGCGCGAGGTGTACGGAGAATCGTTTCCTTTGGGCCTGTTCCGGCCATGGTGGATGAATCAATCATCGAATCCATTAAATCGCGGCTCAAGGAGGACGGCACCGCTCTGCAGGGACCCATATTCCGACCCGGACAGACGGTCCGCATTCAGGCCGGAGCGTTCGAGGGCTTGGAAGCAGTGTTCGAGCGGGAGCTCAGTGATCGCCAGCGCGCCATGGTTTTGTTACAGGTGTTGTCCGGTCAGACCCGGCTGATAGTCGATTTGGCGCAGGTCTCGAATTTGTAACCTGGCCATCAGGAACGTGTCTTAGATCCTTCGGCACAGTGTGTATATAGCGATAAGGCCTTGATCTTTAGGAGTTCTTCGAACCGGAATTTCACCGGAATGGCGGTAGCCCGTCTAAAATTCGCATGTTAAATTCATTGACCATTGACGTAGAGGATTATTATCAGGTCTCGGCCTTCGAATCGGTTGTCCGGTTTGAGCACTGGGACCGTCTGGAAAGCCGTGTCGAACGGAATACGTGTCGTATTCTGGACTTGCTGGATGAGCATAAAACTAAGGCTACATTCTTTATTCTTGGATGGGTAGGGGAACGGCAGCCCAAACTGGTGCGGACCATCCATGAGCGCGGCCATGAAGTGGCTTCCCATGGCTACGCCCATCGCCGGATCTATACTCAGATTCCGGAGGAGTTCCGGGAAGAGACCCGAAAATCAAAAAGCATTCTGGAAGACATCATCGGTCAGAAGATCGTCGGTTACCGTGCGGCGAGTTATTCGATTACCCAAAAAAGTTTATGGGCGGTGGATATCCTATCGGAGGAAGGCTTTCTCTACGATTCGAGTATCTTTCCGATTTATCATGATCGATACGGCATGCCGGATCACCACCGTTTTTGCCATGCTCTCAACACGGAAGGAAAGGGGCGCCTGGTCGAGTTTCCACCCTCAACGCTTCGACTCGCTCAGGTCAACGTTCCATTTGGCGGCGGGGGGTATTTGCGATTTTTCCCTTACGCGTTTACCCGCTGGGGCATCCGGCGCCTGAACCTCAAAGAAAATCAACCCGCCGTTGTCTATCTCCATCCCTGGGAGGTAGACCCGGAGCAGCCCCGCCTGGCCGTGGGTGGGTTGTCGCGATTCCGTCATTATCTGAATTTAAACAAGACCGAGGCGAGACTGATCCGTCTGCTTCAAGATTTTCGTTTTGGCACGATGTTGGAAGTTATAAGGGAACGGGGGCTTGGGAAGGTCTGAATATGTGCGGGATAGCCGGAATCCTAAACCTGAACGGTGAAAGAATCGCTCCGGAACTTCTTCGCCGAATGATCGGAATGATCCGGTATCGAGGTCCGGATGACCGCAACGTCTTTACGGAAGGTCCGATCGGCCTTGCTCATGCGCGCCTGAGCATCATTGATCTGGAGGGCGGACGTCAACCGATGCACAATGAGGACCAATCCCTTTGGATTACCTTTAACGGCGAGATATTCAATTACGTGGAGTTGAGGAAGGAGCTGGAAGGAAAAGGACACCGGTTTCGCTCTCAATCGGACACGGAAGTCCTCCTCCATCTCTATGAGGAGAAAGGAGAGGACTGCGTCCATGATCTAAACGGCCAGTGGGCCTTCGCCATTTGGAACGCAAAGACCCATAAACTTTTTCTTTCTCGGGACCGTCTCGGGGTGAGGCCGCTTTTTTACACCCTCACGGATCATGCGTTTATCTTCGGCTCGGAGATCAAAGCCGTCTTGACCCATCCCGATGTCGGGCGGGAGATCAATCTTCGCGCCCTCGATCAGATCTTCACTTTCTGGTATTCCCTCCCGCCCGAGACGATCTTCAAGGGCGTCCAGGAACTTCCTCCCGGCCATTCCATGGTGGTGGAGGGCGGGAAAATCCGGGTTCGTCAATACTGGAAACCGGGGTATCAAAAAAATTCGGGGCTCAGTTCGGAACGGGATTTCGCCGATCAACTCCTGGAATTACTGGTGGACGCCACCCGGCTTCGGCTCCGGTCCGACGTCCCGGTGGGCGCCTATTTGAGCGGGGGGCTCGATTCCACCGTGATAACGGCTCTGATCAAGCGATTCACGGACACGCCTCTAAAGACCTTTTCGGTAACCTTCGATAATCCGGAATTCGATGAAAGTGCCCATCAAAAGGAGGCGGTTCGTTTTTTGGGGACGGATCACCAGGAAGTCCGCTGCAGCCATCAGGACATCGGCCGGATTTTCCCGGAGGTGGTCTGGCATATGGAAAAACCGGTTCTACGAACCGCGCCGGCGCCGCTTTTCCTTCTTTCCCGGCTGGTCCGGGAAAACGGGTACAAGGTCGTGCTGACCGGGGAGGGGTCCGACGAGATGTTGGGCGGATATGACATCTTTAAGGAGACCAAGATCCGGAGGTTCTGGGGGGCTCGACCCGGGTCCCGGACAAGGCCTCTTCTCCTGAAGAGGCTTTATCCCTATCTTCCGAACCTGCAGACCCAGTCCGACGCCTATCTTCAGGCCTTCTTCCATGTGAAATCCGAGGACCGATCCGATCCGTTTTTCTCCCACCTCCCCCGCTGGGGGCTGACGGCGCGGATCAAGATGTTTTTTTCAGATGACGTAAAGGCCTGCCTGAAGACCTACGACGCCTACGCGGAAATGGAGAAACAACTCCCTGTCGAATACTTCGGTTGGGACGGCTTCTCTCAAGCCCAATATCTGGAGGCGGCCCAACTCCTGCCGGGCTACATCCTTTCCTCGCAAGGGGACCGTGTGGCGATGGCCCATTCGGTCGAGGGACGATTTCCCTTTTTGGATTATCGGGTGGTGGAGTTCGCCGGCCAGATTCCGCCCCACCTTAAGATGAAGGTGCTCAATGAGAAATATATATTAAAACTCGCCGCGGGAAAACTCATCCCGGTTTCCGTCAAGAAGCGGCCGAAACAGCCTTATCGGGCTCCGGAAGCCCAAAGTTTTATCGGGGGCGTCAAACAACCCGCCCGACACGAATATGTGGAGGAACTTCTTTCAAGAGGTCGGATTCAACAATACGGGATCTTCAATTCTGAAGCGGTGCTGAAGCTGATAAAAAAGATCCAAGGAGGGCAGGTCGTCGGAATCAAGGATAACATGGCCCTGGTCGGCATCCTCTCTACGCAGCTTGTTGTGGACCAGTTTATAAAAAACTTCGACAGGAGATCCGTCCATGCAGCCGATTGAGCAGCAGTTGCGGCAATTCGTCATCAACAACTTTCTATTCGGCCAGGGGGGTGATCAGCTCTCAAATCATGACTCTTTCCTCGAGAAAGGGATCGTGGATTCCACCGGGGTGCTGGAGCTGGTGGCCTTCTTGGAGGATCAATACCGGATAAAGATTGAAGATGAGGAATTGATCCCGGCCAACCTGGACTCCATTGACAGTCTCATCCGGTTCATCGAGAAAAAGGCGCAAAGGACCCCGTAAAAGCGGAGAAAGACCATTGCAGCTTGAACAATTTCTAGAACGAAGCGCCGGGCGTTTCCCGGAGAAGATCGCCCTGGTCTGCGGGGATCGAAGGCTGACCTACCGTGAGATCGAGGAACAATGCAACCGGCTGGCCCATGGGCTGATCGCATCGGGCGTCCAGCGCGGCGATCGGGTGGCTGTCTATCTGGACAATTCGGTCGAGGCGGCGCTGTCCATCTTTGCCGCATTAAAAGCCGGAGCCGTCTTTCTGATGATTAACCCCACGACCAAAACGGAAAAGCTGGCCTATATCCTGAATAACTGCCGGGCCGCGGTTCTGATCACCCACGCCAAAAAGCTCGACGCCCTCAAGGACGGCTTACAACAGATGCCGCACCTCCGGAATGTTATTGTCGCGGGGACAATGATTAAGGCGGTCGAGAGCGGTGCAAAGCGGTTCGCGTCCCTGAACGACCTCTTGATCGAGCACGATACGTCGGTCGGGGTTCCGGCCAAGAGATGCATCGACATCGATTTGGCGGCCTTGATATACACCTCCGGTTCCACCGGGAATCCAAAGGGCGTGATGATGACCCATCTCAACATGGTCACGGCGGCCCGGTCGATCACGCAGTATCTTGAAAACACCCACGATGACATCATCCTCAGCGCCCTCCCCTTGTCGTTCGATTACGGCCTGTATCAGATCCTGATGGGTTTCCTGGCCGGGGCGACCGTGATCCTCGAGCCGTCCTTCGCCTACCCCCAGGTGATTTTGGAAAGGCTCTCTTCGGAGAACGTGACCGGATTCCCGCTCGTCCCGACGATGGCCGCGATCCTGCTCCAGATGAAGGGGCTTTCCCCCGGACGGTTCCCTCGGCTTCGATACATCACGAACACGGCCGCGGCGCTCCCCCCGTCGCATATCGAGCGGCTGCGCGGCCTGTTTCCGGCGACCCGGATCTATTCCATGTACGGCCTGACCGAATGCAAGCGGGTATCCTATCTCCCGCCGGACCAGCTCGCGATCCGGCCGTCCTCGGTCGGAAAGGCGATCCCGAATACCGAGGTGTACATCGTGGACGAGCGGGGCGGGCGGGTCGGATCGGGGACGGTCGGGGAGCTGGTGGTGCGCGGGGCCCATGTCATGAAGGGATACTGGGAAAAGCCCGAGGAGACCGACCGGGTCCTCAAACCCGGGCCCCTTCCCGGTGAAAAGGTGCTGTACACCGGGGATCTCTTCCGGATGGACGGGGAAGGCTATCTCTATTTTGTGGGTCGCAAGGACGACATCATCAAGACGCGCGGTGAGAAGGTCAGTCCCAAGGAAGTGGAGGCGGTCCTGTACACCCTGTCCGAGGTGAAGGAGGCGGCCGTGGTCGGGGTGGAGGACCCGATCCTGGGACAGGCGATCAAGGCCGTGTTGGTGTTGGCCGACGGGGCGGCGCTTTCCGAGCGCGACGTCATGCGTCACTGCGCGGCCCGCCTGGAAGACTTCATGGTTCCAAAATCGGTCGAGTTTCGATCGTCTCTTCCGAAGACGACGACCGGGAAGATCAGCAAGCGGGAGCTGGGGCTCCCGACGGGAGGGCGCTAGGATGAGGGCGGCGGCTTTCTCGCGCGATACGCTCAGACTGGATCCGGTGCGGGAAGCCGGGCGGATCGAAGCCGCGATCCGGGCGCAGGTGACAAAACAGCTCCGCCGCCGGGGGATCGTGGTCGGGCTCTCGGGCGGGATCGACAGCAGCGTGACGGCTGCGGTCTGCGTCCGGGCCTTGGGCAAGGATCGGGTCCTGGGGCTCTTCATGCCGGAAGAGGATTCTTCCGAGGAAGGTTTGCGGCTCGGGCGGCTGATCGCCGCTTCTCTCGGGATCGCGACCGCCCTGGAGGACATCGGCCCGGTCCTGCGGGCCGCGGGATGCTACCGTCGGCGGGACGAGGCGATCCGGAAGATCGTCCCGGAATACGGCGACGGTTATAAAAACAAGCTCGTGCTGCCCAACGTCCTTGAGGCCGAAGGGTACTCGATCTTTCACATCGTCGTGGAATCGCCTTCGGGCCTTCGGACGAAGGCGCGGCTTTCGGCCGAGGCGTATCTCGGGGTCGTGGCCGCGACCAATTTCAAGCAGCGAACGAGAAAGATGGTGGAGTACTATCACGCGGACCGGCTTCATTACGCCGTGGCGGGGACGCCGAATCGGCTTGAGTACGACCAGGGTTTTTTTGTGAAGAACGGCGACGGCTCGGCCGACCTGAAGCCCATCGCCCATCTTTATAAATCACAGGTGTACCAACTGGCGGAATATCTGGGCATTCCGGAGGAGATCCAACGGCGTCCGCCGACCACGGACACCTATTCGCTTGAGCAAACGCAGGAGGAATTTTATTTCGCCCTGCCCTACGAGAAGATGGACCTCTGCCTCTACGGAAAGAATCACGGGGTCCCGGCCGCCGAGGTCGCCCCGGTGGCCGGCCTGACGCCCGGGCAGGTCATGCGGGTCTGGCGCGACATCGACGCCAAACGAAACGCCACCCGTTATCTGCACCTGTCTCCCTTGCTCGTGGAGGCGGTCGGAGAAATCGATCCGGAGGCCCACCCGAAATGATGGAGCGTGTTCTCGAGAGAATGAGACCTTCCCGTGTTCGACCCTACAGCCCATCGAACGGTCGGGCCCTGGCGCGCGCGGGGCTGCTTGTGGCCTCCTTCCTCTTTTGTTATGTCGGGGTGCTGACGGGCCTGGCGAAGCATTGGTGGTCCGACAACATGTATTCCTATGGATTTCTGATCCCCTTCATCAGCCTATACCTCGTGTGGATCCGGCGCGAGCGGCTTTTGCCTGTTCGTCCCGAGCCCTCCCTTCTGGGCGGATCGGTTCTCTTCGCGGCCGGTTTGCTCATGTTCGTGGCGGGCCAAATTGGCGGAATCACCTCGGTTCAGGAGCTTTCATTGATCGTCACCCTTCTCGGGAGCGTTCTCCTGATACTGGGGGCCCGCGCTTTCAAGGTTCTCTGGTTTCCGGTTGCCTACCTGATCTTCATGATCCCGGTCTGGGAAATCGTGACGGACCCTCTCCATCTCCCCTTTCAACTCTTCTCGGCGACGCTTGGAGTGAGGCTCCTGCAATCCGTGGGCATTCCGGTTTACCAACAAGGAATCTACATTGAGTTGCCCAACATCACCCTTGAGGTGGCGCGGGCCTGCAGCGGCGTGAACTACCTCATCGCCGTGATCGCGATCGGCATCCCGCAGGCCTACCTCTTTCTCAAGGGATGGACGAGGCGGGTCCTCCTCGTCGGGTTTGCCGTGGCCGTCGCGGTGCTGTCGAACGGGCTGCGGGTCGCCCTGATCGGGTTCCTCTCCTACCATGGTCTTGGGGGGGACATCCATGGACCTTATCATGTCCTCCAGGGCCTGTTTGTTTCCGTGGTCGGGTATGCCGCACTGTTTGGCGGTCTATGGGTCTTGACGAGGACTTCGAGTGCCGATCCGTTAAATAAGAGTCGGGAACCCTATACGGTATCCGGATCTATCGCCCGGAATGGAAAAGTTCAATGGATCGGGTGGTCGCTGACCCTGCTTTTCTTGCTGCTGGGAAGTTATGCGCTGTTCCATCAACCCCGGGCCATCCCCTTGAGGGCGGAGATCGTAAATTTCCCCATGGAAATCGGGGAATGGCAGGGAAAGGAGCGGGGGTCGGATTTTCCAATTTACAAAAAGCTGGGTGTTGATAGGGAACTTTCAAGAACTTACTCCTCCGCCTCCGGAGACAAATTGAATCTCTATGTCGGCTACTTCGCCGGCCAGACACAAGGCAAGGAAATGATCAGCTACCAAACCAGTGATCTCCATCGAGAAGCTTCAAAACGAAAATTGGATCTTTCATCCTACGGGCCCGTTGAAATCAACCAGGTCGTCCAACAGGAGGGGAAATACAAGAGAGAGCTGCTCTTCTGGTACGACTTGAACGGCCGGATTGTTGCGGATAAGTACGAGGCCAAGGCTTGGATGGTTTGGGACGGTCTGACCCGGGGCCGCACGAACGGCGCGGTCGTTATTCTGTCGTCCGATTGGGCCATCGACGGGGTTCTTTCCGGAGACCCGGAGGCCCGCGACGCCTTCGTCCGGGAAGTGCTTCGGAATCTGAAGCGTTATCTTCCGGCAATCAACTCATAGCCGCGGCCTCTTGGGCCTAGACGACGGCCGAGGCCGAAAGGGCGCCCCCGCCCGTGAAAGAGATTTTTCTTATGACGATTCGATTGTTTGAAAACGACGACAAAAAACGCTGGGATGAATTTGTGAAACGGGTGGACGGCACCGCCCATTACCACTATTCCGGGTGGAAAACGGTCATCGAAAAGAGCTTTGGACATAAAACGTATTATCTTTTGTCCGAGGATGAATGGAACAACATCGACGGGATCCTTCCGATGGTCCATTTGAAAAGTCGCCTGTTCGGGAGTTTCCTGGTTTCGCTTCCCTACTTTAATTACGGCGGAATCTGCGCGGAGCGCGCCGAGGTCGGCCCCCGGCTTCTTCAAGAGGCGATCCACATCGGGGAACGGGAGAACGTTGAGCACATCGAGCTCCGAGAGGTTCGGGAATTGAACGGCCCGCTGTCAATCAAGAGATCGAAGGTCGTAATGAACCTGAGGCTCCCCTCCAGGGCCGAGGACCTGTGGGGGTCGTTTTCGTCAAAGCTTCGAAGCCAGATCCGCAGGCCGCAAAAAGAGGGACTGATCGCGCGGATCGGCCGGGAGGACGAGCTGGACGGGTTCTACGAAGTCTTTTCAACGAACATGAGGGATCTTGGAACCCCCGTGTATTCCAAATCGTTTTTTAAGAACATCCTTGAGGAATTTGAGGCGTCCACCTGGATCTGCTCCGTGTATAAAGAAAAACAACCCGTCGCGTCCGGGTTTCTTGTGAGCCACAAGGATCGGGTCGAAATTCCCTGGGCCTCCTCACTGCGGGACTATAACTTCTGCAGTCCCAACATGCTTTTATACTGGAGCGCCCTGAACTTTGCCTGCGATCGCGGCTACAGACTTTTTGATTTCGGCCGCTCGACCCCGGGCGAGGGGACCTACCGATTCAAGGAGCAGTGGGGAGCGAAGCCCGTTCCCCTGTATTGGCACTATTGGCTTAGAAAGGGCGGAGCGCTTCCCGAGCTGAATCCCGCAAATCCCAAGTATCGAATCGCCATTAACCTTTGGAAGAGGCTTCCGGTCGGCCTGACACGGCTCATCGGCCCTTCCATCGTGAAGAACCTTCCATGAAGATCCGACGCACCATACCGCCCGCCGCGGCGCCGCTTTTTCTTAAGGACCTCGGCCATGGATTGGTCGGCCTGTTTTCCGGCCGGCGGTCGATCCAGAGGCTGGAGGCCGAGGTGAGGGAACATTTCGGGGTGCGGCACGTATTCTTCGTCTCCTCCGGAAAGGCCGCGCTGGCGCTGACCCTTCTGGCCTTGAGATCGTTGTCCCCCAGAAAAAAGGTGGTGATCCCGGCCTACACCTGCTTTTCCGTTCCCGCCGCCGTTTTGAAGGCCGGACTGGAGCCGGTGCTCTGCGACGTCGATCCCTCGACACTCGACTTCGATCATCGCCTTCTCGAAAAGGCCGTCGATGAAGAGACCCTGTGCATCATCCCAACCCACTTGTTCGGCGTTCCGTCCGACATGGATCACGCCTTGTCCGTGGGACGGTCCCGCGGGGCTTTTGTCGTGGAAGACGCCGCCCAGGCCATGGGCGGGCTACGCGAGGGGAAAAAACTGGGGACCGTCGGCGATGTGGGATTCTTCAGCCTTGGAAGGGGAAAGAACATCACCTGCGGGTCCGGCGGTGTGATCGTGACCCACTCGGACCGGATTGCCGGGGCGATGGCCCGTTGTTATGCGGATTTCAAGAAACCGGCCATATGGAACGACGTGAAGGAGCTCGTCTCTTTAGCCTTTATGGTTTTTTTCATCCGCCCGTCTCTCTTTTGGTTTCCCTCCGGCCTTTCCTTCCTCGGATTGGGGGAAACTAGGTTTCCCGAGGATTTCCCGCTGGAGAGGCTGTCCGCCATGAAGGGCGGCATTCTTCGGAATTGGAAGGAGCGCCTGATGCAGTCTAACCAGGCCCGGGCCGATACGGCCTCCTATCTCAAACGGGCGCTGGGTTCAAAGAGCTTCCGCGAAAATCGCATCCCGTACCTGCGGCTGCCCGTCTTGATGAAGAGCCGTGAGGCCAGGGACCTCGTCTACCGTGCTTCCAAGAAACAAGGATTGGGCGTCAGCCTCATGTATCCGACGCCCGTCAATGAGATCGATAAAATCAAAGCCGCATTTCCCGGTCAAAGCTTTCCCGCGGCGAAAAGGGTGGCCGAGACGCTCCTGGCGATACCCACGCACCATTTCGTTTCGGAGCGGGACCGGTCGAAGATCTGCGGATTATTCGATCGCGGCGGGGAGGCCGGCGCCTTGTCGGATCGATTGTCGAACATTCTGGATCTGCCATGCTGACGGCACTTTTTTGGTTCTCGGTGGCTTTTATTTTTTACGCCTATGGCGGCTATCCTTTGTTGCTCCTGGCCCTTTCGCTTTTCATGGGGCGGCCGGTCGCGAAGGGGGATATGACGCCGAGGGTTTCCTTCATCATCACGGCTTATAACGAGGAGAAAAGGATCCGGGAGAAAGTCGAGAACACGCTGGGTCAGTCGTATCCGCCGGACCGCCTGGAAATCATCGTGGCCTCCGATGGCTCCACCGATCAAACCGACGAGATCGTGAAGCGTTATTCGGCCAGGGGAGTCAAGCTGATCCGGGCCTCCGAGCGGAAGGGGAAGGAAAACGCCCAAAAACTCGCGGTGGAAGCGGCTTCCGGAGAGATCCTTGTTTTCTCCGACGTCTCCACAGTCCTTGACCCCGGCGGGGTCATGAGCATCGTCAGGAATTTTAATGACCCATGCATCGGCTGTGTCAGCAGCGTCGACAGGGTCATTGGCCGGGACGGCCGGGTCGGGGGCGAGGGAAGTTACGTGCGGTATGAGATGTTCCTCCGCCGATTGGAATCCCGGGTCAATACCCTGGTCGGCTTGAGCGGGTCGTTCTTTGCGGCTCGGAGAGAGGCCTGTTTTCCTTGGTCGCCTGATCTGGCGAGCGACTTCAACACCCTGTTCAACTCGGTCAGGATCGGGCTCCGAGGCATCCTGGATCCGGAAAGCGTCGGCTCCTACCGGGACCTCGAGGATGAGAAAAAGGAGTACCACAGAAAGGTCAGGACCGTGCTGCGGGGGATCCGCGTCTTTATGAACCACGTTTATCTGTTAAACCCGTTTCGATACGGTTTTTTTTCGTGGCAATTGTTGAGCCACAAGCTCTTCCGGTGGATGGTGCCCTTCGCGATGATACTGGCCTTCGTCAGCAATATGTTCCTGGCCCGAGAATCGATTTACTATCTTGTCGCATTTCTGGCCCAGGTCGTATTCTATGTCGGCGCGGTCCTGGGAATCTGGCTTAATCGATTGTTCGTCGGATCGATCTTGAAGATATTTACTTATTTCGTGTTGGTCAATCTCTCCATTCTCAGCGCCTGGTATAGCTATGTGCGGGGGGAGCGGATCGTGAAATGGGAGCCTTCCGCAAGATAAATCGGCGATCCAAACGTCGTGTGGACGAGTTGGGATGGAAAAGCCAATGCCATGTTTAAAAAATAATGCCGGACCAAAGAGGTCGGTGCTCATGTTGAGGACCATTTACGGCGGGAAGGTGGAAAGCCAGTGAAAAAATTAGCCATAGAAGGGGGAGTGCCGGTACGTCCCAAGGAGAAATTCCTTGTTTTCGGTGCTCCGATATTCGAGGAACCCGAAATTGAAGAAGTCGTCGGATGCATGCGCCGACGCTGGATCGGGACCGGCCCAAAAGTGTTTCAGTTTGAAAAGGACTTTGCGGCCTACAAGGGCGCAACACACACGGTTGCGCTCAATTCATGCACGGCCGCCTTGCATCTCTCCCTGGCGGCGGCGGGCATCGGGCCCGGGGACGAAGTCATCACAACGCCCATGACCTTCTGTGCGACGATCAATGCCATTATTCATTGCGGGGCCACGCCCGTCCTCGCGGACTGCGATCGGAAAACCATGAATATTCTTCCGGAAGAAATCGAGAAAAAAGTCACCGCCAAAACCAAGGCGATCCTTCCGGTGCATTTCGCCGGTCGAATCTGCGACATGGATCCGATCATGAACCTGGCCCGCACTTACGATCTCATGGTGATTGAAGACTGCGCTCATGCGATCGAATCCGAATATAAAGGGCGCAAGGCGGGCCGCTTTGGAGACGTCGGCTGTTTCAGTTTCTACGTGACGAAGAATGTCGTTACGGGGGAAGGCGGCATGGTGGTCACGGAAGACAGACACATCGCGGAAAGGGTCAAGGTTCTGGCCCTTCACGGCATGAGCAAAGATGCCTGGAGAAGGTTTTCCGACGAAGGATATAAACATTACCAGGTGATACATGCGGGGTATAAATACAACATGATGGATATCCAGGCGGCGATCGGAATCCACCAATTGAAGAGGGTGGAGTCCTACTGGAAGCGGAGGGAGAGTATCTGGGAACGGTATAACGCGGCGTTCAAAGCCCTTCCATGCTTCACCCCGGTCCCGCCGGAGCCGGAAACACGGCACGCCTATCACCTCTACACCCCGCTGGTCGATCTCGACCGGATTGGAAAAAACCGGGATTGGGTTTTGAACGCCCTCACCGCCGAAAACATCGGCGTCGGAGTCCATTATCTTCCGGTTCATCTGCATCCCTATTATCGTAAAACCTTTGGCTGGAAAATCGGTGATTTTCCAAACGCGGAGTGGATAGGGGAGCGGACGCTTTCCCTGCCCCTATCTCCTGCGCTAGACGAAGAGGATACGAAGGACGTTATTACGGCATTTACCAAAGTATTAACAACTTGAGAGGTATATTGGACTGGGCAGGAATTTTCTACAGTGGCGAAGATCGCCTGTTAAATGAACGATGATGCGCCTCACTGTGCCCAAGCCGAGACTTTACCAAGGGAATCCATCATACTCGTACAAACTCTGCCACAGGTGAGGTTGATCATGCTCAATCACAAGGCAACAGCGACCGGTTGGTTATTGGCGATGGCCCAGGCCATGGCCTACGTTATCGTCTGCGGAATGGCCCCCCCATCCGCACAAGGGCAGACTTTCGCCTGCAGTCCGCCGGCTGCCAATCCGATCGTCTGCGAGAACTCCAAGTCCGGCAATCCATCCAGCGAATGGGACATTGTCGGGGCGGGTGACCCGAGCCTCCAGGGTTTCGCCACCGACATCAGCGTCAATCAGGGCCAGACCGTACACTTTAAGATTGAAACGGACGCCGCGGCCTATCACCTCGATATCTACCGGATGGGTTACTACAACGGGATGGGGGCACGGAAGATCACGACGGTGGTTCCTTCCGTCCCCTTGCCTCAGACCCAGCCGGACTGCCTGTCGGATATTACCACGGGGCTCCTGGACTGCGGCAATTGGGCGGAGTCCGCCTCGTGGGCGGTTCCGCCGGATGCCGTCTCAGGAATCTACTTCGCAAAACTTGTGCGGGAGGACACGGGAGGGGCCAGTCACATCGTGTTTATCGTTCGGGCCGACGCTGGAGGCTCCGACTTACTCTTTAAGACCTCGGACACGACCTGGCAGGCCTACAACAGCTATGGCGGCAGCAGTTTATATGACGGACCCAACGGCCGGGCTTACAAGGTCAGTTATAACCGTCCGTTTAACGACCGCGGAAATACCGGCGGTCCTTCGTCCACCTGGGTGTTCAGTGCCGAATACCCGATGGTCCGCTGGCTGGAATCCAACGGTTATAATGTGAGCTACTTTACCAGCATGGACAGCGACCGATACGGCACAAAGATCCTGGAGCACAAAACCTTCCTCTCGGTGGGTCATGATGAATATTGGTCGGGTGCGGAACGCGCCAATGTCGAGGCGGCTCGCGCGGCGGGCGTTCATCTGGCGTTTTTCAGCGGGAACGAGGTCTTCTGGAAAACGCGCTGGGAAAACAGCATCGACGGAACGAACACCTCGTACCGGACGCTGGTCTGCTATAAGGAAACGCTTGCCGGCCAGCCGATCGACCCGGCCGATCCCCCGACCTGGACCGGTACCTGGCGAGACCCGCGCTTCAGCCCGCCGGCCGACGGGGGTCGTCCGGAAAACGCTCTGACCGGCACGCTCTTCAGGGTCAACGGTCCCCGTAACGACGCCATTGAAGTTCCCGCGATTTATGGGAAAATGCGTTTCTGGCGCCATACGAACATCGCGGCCCTTTCACCGAATACAACGGCCACGTTGCCGGACGGAACACTCGGCTACGAGTGGGACGAAGCCCCCGACAATGGGGTTGGTCCCGCCGGGCTGATAAAATTGTCTTCTGTCGCCATCAACATTTCAACGACCGTTCTGCTCGATTACGGCGCTACTTACGGTACCGGCACGGCCACGCACAGCCTCACCCTCTATCGGTCTGCCAGCGGTGCCCTGGTCTTCGGCGCCGGCACGATTCAGTGGTCGTGGGGCCTGGATAGTACCCACGACAACGGGAATTCCCCGCCGGATGTGAATATGCAGCAGGCGACGGTCAACCTGTTTGCCGACATGGGTGTTCAGCCCGCGACGCTGCAGTCCGGGTTGATACCGGCGACGGCCTCGACCGATGTAATCGCGCCGACTTCGATCGTCAGTTCACCGACCCCGGGTTCAAGCCCGGTGCTCGGATATCCCGTCACGATTACCGGAACGGCAACCGATGCGGGCGGCGGTGTGGTGGGCGGAGTTGAAGTTTCCGTCGATGGCGGAGCGACATGGCATCAGGCCTTCGGTCTTGAGAATTGGAGCTATTCATGGACTCCAGGCGTCTTGGGGACCGTTACCTTGATGAGTCGGGCGGTCGACGACAGCGGAAATCTGGAGGTCCCCTCTTCGGGCGTCGCCGTGAACGTGGTCCCCGGTACGATCCCCTACAGTCTTTGGACGAACGCGGCGGTTCCGCAGGTGGCGTCTGCGGGCGACACGAAGGCGGTGGAGGTGGGGGTGAAGTTTTCCTCGGACGTGAGCGGCTATATTACCGGACTGCGCTTCTACAAGGGGAGCGCGAACACGGGGACGCATACCGGCCATCTTTGGACCGGCACCGGCACGCTGCTGGCGGGCGTCGTGTTCACCAACGAGACTCCCCTCGGCTGGCAACAGGTCTCGTTTTCGGCCCCGGTTCCGATCACGGCGAACACCGTGTATGTGGCCTCCTACCATACGGATGCGGGGGCTTACGCGGTCGACCAGAATTACTTCGCGTCGTCGGGATACGATAATCCGCCCTTGCATGCCTTGGCCAACGGGATCAATGGGGCCAACGGGGTTTACGCCTACGGTCCAAGCAGCTTCCCGACCCAGACTTACGCGTCGAGCAACTACTGGGTGGACGTCGTCTTTGCCATCACCGCTTCGGATACCATACCGCCGAATCTCAGTGCGGTTCAGGCGACGGGGATCACGATCAATGGCGCCCTCATCACCTGGAGCAGCGATGAGCCGGCCTCCAGCCAGGTGGAGTACGGGACGACGAATGACGAAAATGAGATATCCTATACCAGCGCCACCCTGGTTGACCCGTCCCTGGTGACAGGCCACACGGTGTCCTTGAGCGGGCTGGCGCCGAGCACCCTCTATCATTATCGGGTAAAGAGCATGGATAACTCCGGGAACCTGGCCACCTCCGGCGATTTCACCTTCACCACGGCTACGCCGGATACGACGCCGCCGGCCCTGGGCGCGATACAGGCGACGGCGCTCACAAGGAGCGAGGCGGTGATCCTGTGGAGCAGCGATGAGCCGGCCGACAGCCAGGTGGAGTACGGAACGACGACGGCCTATGGCAGCGCCACCCCGCTCGACCCGACCCTTGTGACAAGCCACATAGTATCCTTAAGCGGGTTGGCGCCGAGCACCCTGTATCATTATCGGGTGAAGAGCAAGGACGGTTCCGGGAACCCGGCCGCCTCAGCGGATTACACCTTCACCACGACGGCCAACCTGAGTCTTTGGACGGACGCGACGGTTCCTGCGGTGGCATCCCAGGGCGACACCTCTTCGGTTGAGCTTGGGTTCAAGTTTCGCTCGGATGTGAGCGGGTATATTGTGGGCTTGCGTTTCTACAAGGGGAGCGCAAACACGGGGACGCACATCGGCAACCTTTGGACCGCCGCCGGCACGCCGCTGGCCAGCGCCGCCTTCACCAATGAGACGGCCTCGGGCTGGCAACAGGTCTTCTTCTCGAGTCCGGTGGCGATCACGGCCAATACCGTGTATGTGGCCTCCTATCATGCAAATGTGGGGGGGTATTCCGTCACCCGGAATTACTTTGTAAGCGGATACGACAACGCCCCGCTGCATGCGCTGGCCGATGGGGCCAGCGGAAGCGACGGCGTGTACCTGTACGGGGCCGGCGGTTTCCCGACGCAAACCAACGCGTCGACCAACTACTGGGTGGATGTCGTTTTCAGCGCCTCCGATCAAATTCCGCCGGTTCTAAGCGCCGTGCAGGCCACGGGGGTAACGAGCCGCAAGGCGACGGTCACCTGGAGCAGCGATGAGCCGGCCGACAGCCAGGTGGAGTACGGGACGACGACCGCGTATGGTAATGCCGCTGCGCTCAACTCGACCCTGGTGACAAGTCACACGGTATCCATGAACGGCCTGGCGGCGAGCACCCTCTACCATTTCCGCGTTAAAAGCAGGGATGCTTCGATCAACCTGGCCGCCTCGGCCGACTTCACCTTCACCACGGCCCCGCCGGATTTGACGCCGCCGGGTCTAAGCGCGATACAAGCGACGGGGGTCACGGGGAGCGAGGCGATGATCCTTTGGAGTACCGATGAGCCGGCCGACAGTCAGGTGGAGTACGGGACGACGACCGCGTACGGTAATTCCACTCCGCTCAACTCGACCCTGGTGACAAGCCACATGATTCTCTTAAGCGGGCTGGCGGCGAACACCCTTTATCACTATCACGTGGAAAGCAGGGATGATTCCGGCAACCTGGCCGTCTCCTCGGATTTTACCTTTACCACGACGGATGCCGTCAGTCTTTGGACGAGCGCGACGGTCCCTGCGGTGGCATCCCAGGGCGATACGAAGGCGGTGGAGGTTGGGGTCAAGTTCCGGTCGGACGTGAGCGGGTATATCGTGGGCTTGCGTTTCTACAAGGGGGGCGCGAACACGGGGACGCATACCGGACATCTGTGGACCAGCTCCGGAACGCTGATGGCCAGCGCCATTTTTATCAACGAGACGGCCTCGGGCTGGCAGCAGGTCTTCTTCTCGGCCCCTGTGCCGATCATTGCGAACACGGTGTATGTGGCCTCCTACCATTCCGACGTGGGGGGGTATTCGGTCAACCAGAATTACTTTGCATCGTCGGGATACGATAATCCGCCGCTGCACGCGCTGGCCAATGGTATCAATGGGGGAAACGGGGTTTACGCCTATGGAAGTGCGTTCCCGACCCAGACTTACCTTTCGACTAACTATTGGATGGACATTCTCTTCTCCGTCAGCGGCGTGGATACGGTCCCGCCGACCCTCAGCGGGGTGCAGGCGACGGGGATCACGACCGGCGGGGCGACGATCCTCTGGAGCACCGACGAGCCGGCGGACAGCCAGGTGGAATACGGAACGACGACGGCGTATGGCAGTGTCACCCCGCTCAACGCGACCCTGGTGGCAAGTCACACGATTTCCATAAGCGGATTGGCGGGGAGCACCCTCTACCATTTTCATGTGAAGAGCAAAGACAGCTCCGGCAACCCGGCCGTCTCGGCCGACTTCACCTTCACCACCGCCACGCCCGATACGACGGCCCCGGTTCTCAGCGCGATTCAGGCAACGGCAATCACAAGGAGCGGGGCGACGATCCTCTGGAGCAGCGATGAGCCGGCGGACAGCCAGGTGGAGTACGGGACGACGACTTCCTACGGTTCCACTACCACTCTCGACCCGACCCTGGCGACAAGCCACACGGTGTCCTTGAGCGGGTTGGCGGCGAGCACCCTCTATCATTATCGTGTGAAGAGCAGGGACGGTTCCGGCAACCCGGCCGTCTCGGCCGACTTCACCTTCACCACGACGACCGTCTACAGTCTTTGGACGAACGCCACGCTTCCGGCGGTGGCCTCGCAGGGCGACACGAAGGCGGTGGAGGTGGGGGTCAAGTTCCGCTCGGACGTGAGCGGCTATATCGTGGGCTTGCGTTTCTACAAGGGGGGCGCCAACACGGGGACGCATATCGGCAACCTCTGGACCAGTACAGGCACATTGCTGGCGAGCGCCACCTTTACCGGTGAGACGGCCTCGGGCTGGCAGCAGGTCTTCTTCTCGAGCCCGGTGCCAATTACCGCGAACACCGTGTACGTGGCCTCCTATCATACCAATGTGGGGGGGTATTCGGTCACCCGGAATTACTTTGCAAGCGGGTATAACAACGCCCCGCTGCACGCGCTGGCCGATGGGGCCAACGGGGGCGACGGGGTGTATCTGTACGGGGCCGGTGG
>DATKAN010000050.1 GCA_035498035.1 Nitrospiria bacterium | reverse complement strand
GGTGATGCCGGGGGACAATGTGCGGATGGACGTGGAGTTGATCACGCCGATCGCGATGGAGAAGGAGTTGCGGTTTGCGATCCGGGAAGGCGGCCGCACGGTCGGTGCGGGGGTCATCAGTGAAGTCATCGCGTAAAAAAGCATACGATTAATAAGGGTCGGTAGGTTATACAAGGAGTGACATAGAAATGCGTGAGATTATTACCCTGGCCTGTACAGATTGTCGAGAACGAAACTATTCTACGGTCAAAAATAAAAAAAATGACCCGGATCGTTTGGAGCTTCAGAAATATTGCAAGATGTGCCGGAAACACACGGCACACAAGGAAGTTAAATAGGCCAGTAGCTCCAACGGCTAGAGCAGCGGTCTCCAAAACCGCGGGTTGGGGGTTCGAATCCCTCCTGGCCTGCCAGTTACTGGCCGATAACGCGCCGGGTTAGACCCGCAGGTGCACCGAGGAGAGGCTCATGCAAGGCTTTCTGGGTCGGATTTCTGCGTTTTTCAACGATGTAAGGGCGGAATTGAAAAAGGTGGCCTACCCTACACGGGCGGAGACGGTGGGGTCAACGACCGTCGTATTAATCCTTGTGATAATTATCGGAGTTTTTCTGTCTGTACTGGATATGGCCCTTGTGAAAGCAGTGCGACTCATCATTCAATAGGATAATTCAATTGGTGATTTCAATGACAAAGAATTGGTACGTTATTCATACGTATTCCGGTTTTGAGGGTCGTGTCAAAACCACAATTGAAGAGCAGGCCAGCCACCTGGGTTTACAGGAGAAAATCAGCAAAGTCTTGGTTCCGACCGAAGAGGTCATCGAGATAAAAGATGGCAAAAAAAGGGTTTCGACCAAGAAATTTTTCCCCGGTTATGTACTCATCGAAATGGAAATGACCGATGAGACCTTGCAGCTCATTAAAAACACACCCAAAGTGACCGGATTTTTGGGCGGCGAAGCCAAGCCGGCCCCCTTATCCGAATCGGAAGTGGAGACACTGCTCAAGCAATTGGATGCGGGGACGGCCGCGCCGCGCGAAAAATTACAGTTCCAAAAGGGAGACGCGGTTCGGATTATCGACGGGCCTTTTCTGGGTTTTAACGGTGTCGTCGATGAAGTGCATGCCGAGCAAAACAAGGTGAAAGTTCTGGTCAGCATTTTCGGGCGGTCCACTCCGGTGGAGCTGGGTTTCTTGCAAGTTGAGCGATTGTAGTGATCCCGGATGCCGCTGAGACGATTTGGCTTGAGGAGTGAAGAGGAGGTGTTGCTGTGGCAAAAGAAGTAACCGGTATGGTGAAACTCCAGATTCCCGCCGGTAAGGCTAATCCCGCACCGCCGGTGGGTCCCGCCCTGGGGCAACACGGTGTCAATATTATGGAGTTTTGTAAGGCGTTCAATGCAAAGACACAGAAGCAGGAAGGGGCCATTATTCCTGTCATCATCACGATTTTTTCCGATCGCACATTCACCTTTATCACCAAAACACCCCCCGCGTCCGATCTGTTGAAGAAGGCGGCAGGAATAATCAAAGGGTCTGCGGTTCCGAATAAGGATAAAGTGGGGAAGGTCACACAGAACCAGGTCGAAGAAATTGCCAAGTTGAAGATGCCGGATCTCAATGCGGTGGACCTTAAAGGGGCCGTTCATATCATCGAGGGAACGGCTCGAAGCATGGGGATCCAGGTGGTAAAGAGCTGAGGACAAGTCGAAGGAGCGGAGATGGGAAAGAAATACCTGGCAGCCAAAGCGCACGTCGAAACGAAACAGTATACGATCCCGGAGGCGATGCAGATTGTAAAAAAGGCCGCGTTCGCCAAGTTCGACGAAACCGTGGATTTGGCGGTTCAGTTGGGCGTTGATCCGAAGCATTCCGATCAAATGGTGCGTGGATCGGTTCTTCTCCCCCACGGCACCGGTAAGACGGTCCGCGTCGCTGTCTTTGCCAAAGGGGATAAGGAAAAAGAGGCGCGGGAAGCGGGCGCCGATGTCGTGGGTTCCGAAGAGCTCGTCGAAAAGATTACCAAAGGATGGCTCGAGTTCGACCGCGTTATCGCGACCCCGGATCTCATGGGAACGGTTGGCAAGCTGGGTAAAATTTTAGGTCCTCGTGGGTTAATGCCCAATCCAAAATCGGGCACCGTTACTTTTGATCTCGCCAAGGCCATTCGTGAAGTTCGTCAAGGGCGGGTTGAATTCAAGGTGGAAAAGGCGGGAATAGTCCATGTTCCTGTCGGCAAAGTCTCTTTCGAGCCTCAAAAGCTGGCCGAGAACGCTTCAACGGTACTGGAGACAATCGTCAAAGCCAAGCCGTCCACAGCCAAAGGGGTATATCTTAAAGCCATTACGGTTTCATCGACCATGGGACCTTCGATCAAAATCGATGCGCCCGGCGTCGCAAAAATGTTTGGGTGAGCGAGGGACTGCACATGAAAATGAAACGGGAAGAGAAACAACGCCAGGTCGATGAACTTCACGAGAAATTTTCAACCGCTACGGTGGCCATTTTGACGGAGTTTAAGGGATTGGCCGTGTCGGAAATGACGGAGCTTCGGCAGAAACTCCGCGGGGCCAAGGGCGAACTTCGAGTCGTAAAAAATACGCTGGCCCGACGGGCGGTCGAAGGGACGAACGTGTCCGGAACCCGAGAGGCCTTTCAAGGCGCCATCGCCGTTGCCTTCGGCTACGACGATCCTGTCGCGCCGGCCAAGATCTTGAAGGAATTCGTCGATAAGAGAACCGAAAAGATCAAGGTCAAGATTGGAGTCGTGGAAGGTCAGGTCTTGGATTCCAAGGGCCTGAAGGCCGTGGCCTCGCTGCCCAAGAAAGAAGTGCTGATCGCGGACCTGTTGAGTCGGATGCAGGCCCCGGTGAGCGGATTGGTCGGTGGACTACAGGGGATTATCCGGAAGTTCGTTTATACGGTTTCGGCGATCCGGGATCAACAATCAACAAAGACATCGTAATCGAGACAAGAACAACCAACGGTTAACCAGAAAGGAGCATGCAATGGCGACTGCAACGAAACTTTCCAAAGATGAATTGATCAAGGCGATCGAAGGAATGACGGTTCTGGAGCTTTCGGAACTGGTCAAGGCCCTCGAGGAGAGGTTTGGCGTGACGGCGGCCATGCCCGCAATGGCCGTGGCCTCGGCCGGCGGGGGTGCCGCAGCCGCCGCCGCTGAAGAGAAGACCAGTTTTGACGTGATCTTATCGTCCGCGGCGGCCGATAAGAAGATCCAGATCATCAAAGTGGTTCGCGAACTGACCAGTCTTGGCCTCAAGGAAGCCAAGGATCTCGTCGAAGGAGCGCCGAAGCCGGTGAAAAGCGGCGTGGCGAAGGAAGAAGCCGAGACCATGAAGAAGAAGCTGGAAGAGGCTGGCGCCAAGGTCGAAATTAAATAACGGTGGTTCGACAGCCCGAGAGGATCGGTTTATTATTGTCGCCGCGATGGTTCAAACATGAGGTAAAATCAGCATGACTGCTTCAAGTGGAGGATTGGAAAACGTGAGACACCGGAAGGACTTTTCGAAGATTCAAAGCAAGATTGAGATTCCCAATCTCATCGATATTCAGAAAAGTTCATACGAGCGCTTTTTGCAAATGGTTGTGGCGCCGGACCGTCGTCAAGACCGGGGGCTCCAGGCCGCCTTCAACAGCGTTTTCCCCATAACAGACTACAACGAAACGGCCATGATCGAGTTGGTCGATTATTCACTGGGCGCCCCCAAATACGGTGTGCGGGAGTGTCTGGAACGGGGCATGAATTATGCGGCCCCCCTGAAGATTCGTGTCCGCCTTCATCTTTTCGACAAAGAAGCCAAGGGGGACACAAAAAAAATCCGCGAGAGCAAGGAGTCGGAGGTCTATCTGGGCGAACTTCCGCTCATGACCGAGACCGGGACGTTCATCATCAACGGAACCGAGAGGGTAGTGGTCAGTCAGTTGCACCGCTCTCCGGGCGTGGCGTTTACCCACGATAAAGGTAAGACCCATGCCAGCGGAAAAGTTCTGTTTTCGGCGCGGATTATTCCGTATCGGGGATCCTGGCTTGATTTTGAATTCGACACGCGGGATATCCTTTACGTAAGAATCGATCGTCGTCGGAAGATGCCCGTGACGATTCTTTTAAAGGCGTTTGGGTATACCACCGAGGACCTCTATCGAATGTATTACCCCGTGGAGGAGATACAGATCCAGAAAGGAAAATTTGTCCGGAAGCTGGACCCCGATATCCATTCGGGGATCAAATCCCCGATCGATATTGTGGATAAAAAAGCCAAGGAAACGATCGTCAAGGAAGGCGGGAAGTTCACCAAGGTGATCCTCAACCGCATCCGGAAGGCCGGGATCAAAGAAATCCCGATTCCCCATGAAGAATTGATCGGTCGGCTGACGGCCGGAGATCTTTCCGATCCGAAAACGCACGAAGTTCTCCTGGCCCGCAACAAGGAAATGACCGAAGACGTGTTGCAAAAATTGTTGCGCAGTCACCTGGAGAATTTTCGACTGATCTACATCGATCCCGTCACGGTTCCGCCCGTGATTCGAGACACCCTGCCGTTGGAGGAGGTCGGATCCAAGGAAGAGGCCATGGTGGAGATTTACAAGCGTCTGCGTCCCGGCGAATCGCCTACCGTGGAAACGGCCAAAACCTTGTTCGACAACCTGTTTTTTAATCCGAAACGGTATGATCTCTCGCCGGTGGGCCGTCTTAAGCTCAATAAAAAGCTGGGTCTCGATGTCTCCCTGGAGAAGCGGACCCTGACCCCGGAGGACATCGTTGAGGTGGTTCGATATCTGATCAACTTGAAAGCCGCAAAAGGGGAGATCGACGATATCGACCACTTGGGAAACCGCCGGGTCCGGTCCGTCGGCGAGCTGCTGGAGAACCAATTTCGGATCGGTCTTGTGCGCATGGAACGGACCATCAAAGAACGGATGAACCTGCTTGATCTGGAGGCGGCCCTGCCGCATGACCTCATCAATGCGAAGCCGGTTATGGCCGCGATCAAGGAATTTTTCGGCAGCAGTCAGCTTTCTCAATTTATGGATCAGACGAACCCCCTGGCGGAGATCACCCATAAACGCCGGCTGTCCGCACTGGGACCCGGGGGGTTGACGCGTGAACGGGCTGGATTCGAGGTTCGCGACGTCCATCCCTCCCATTACGGGCGGATTTGTCCAATCGAAACTCCGGAAGGTCCCAACATCGGTTTGATAACGTCGCTGGCCACCTATGCGTGTGTGAACGAATTCGGCTTCATCGAAGCCCCGTATCGAAAAGTGAAGACGGCTCGTGTGACGGATGATGTCGAATTTTTGTCGGCCATCGATGGAGAGCGCCATGTGATCGGCCAGGCGAATTCGAAGGTTGACGGGCGCGGCCGATTGGTTTCTGAAAGTATCTCGGCCCGGTTCGCCGATGATTTTGTGACCGTTACTCCCGACAAAGTCGAGTATATGGATGTGTCCCCGAAACAGATCGTCAGCGTGGCCACCGCGCTGATCCCATTCCTTGAGAATGACGACGCCAACCGGGCCCTGATGGGATCCAATATGCAGCGCCAAGCCGTGCCGCTGATCAAAACGGAGGCCCCGTTGGTCGGAACCGGGATGGAGTCCGTGGTGGCCCGCGACTCGGGGTACGTGGTTTTTGCCCGCCACCCAGGAACGGTTCAGAGCATTGACGCCAACCGCATCGTGGTGAAATACGACCACGGCCGGTCCGGAAAGGACAAAGAGAAGGCGACCGAGGTTTTCCCTTTGATCAAGTTTCTCCGTTCCAACCAAAATACCTGCATTAATCAAAAACCGGTCGTCAATCCCGGTGACGTTGTGAAGAAGGGGGAGGTGCTGGCCGATGGCCCGGCCATCGATCAGGGCGATCTCGCTTTGGGGCGCAACGTCCTCGTGGCCTTCATGCCGTGGGGCGGATACAATTTCGAAGACGCCATTTTGATCAGTGAAAAACTGGTCAAGGAAGATATGTTCACATCGATTCATATCGAAGAATTCGAAGTGGAGGCCCGGGACACCAAGCTCGGCAAGGAGGAGATCACCCGCGATATTCCGAATGTCGGAGAGGAAGCCCTCAAGAATCTGGACGAGGGCGGTATCATTCGGATCGGGGCGGAAGTACGACCGGGCGATATTCTTGTCGGAAAGGTGACCCCAAAAGGTGAGACCCAGCTCACTCCCGAGGAGAAGCTCTTGAGGGCGATTTTCGGTGAGAAAGCCGGGGACGTCAAGGACACCTCGTTGATCGTTCCCCCGGGCGTGGAAGGGATCGTCGTCGATGTCAAGATCTTTTCTCGCAAAGGCAGCGACAAGGTGGAGCACGCCAAGGTGTTCGAGAGCGACGACATCGGGCGCTTGCAGCGGGATCACCAGGACGAGCTCCGGATCATCGATGACGAGAAAAATAAAAAAATGAGGAAGTTTCTTAACGGGAAGGTGATCAGTCGCGACATCGTCGATCCGGAGACCGGGGATGTGATTCTGAAGCGGAAGCGAAAATTGACTCCCGAGGTCCTGAAAAAAATCGCGGACGATTATTTGCGGGATATCTTGCTCAGCAATCCGGAGGATCAGGAAAAACTGCTTGAAATGGAACGCATGGCCAAGGAGCAGATGGAGATCCTCCAGGAGATTTACGACAAACGAATGGGCCGGCTCAAGGGCGGGGATGAACTTCCGCCCGGGGTCATCAAGCTGGTGAAGGTTTACATCGCGATGAAGCGGAAGGTGTCGGTCGGAGACAAGGTCGCGGGTCGTCACGGAAACAAGGGGGTCGTGGCCCGGATTCTTCGTGAAGAAGATATGCCCTATCTGCCCGACGGAACGCCGGTGGAAGTCGTTCTAAACCCGCTGGGCGTGCCTTCCCGAATGAATGTGGGCCAAATTCTGGAAACCCATCTGGGCTGGGCGGCGAAAGCGCTTGGCTTGTACGTTTCCAGCCCCGTATTCGACGGGGCCCGCGAAGGCGAGATCAAGGACCTATTGAAGAAGGCGGGCCTTCCCGAGTCGGGACAGAGCATGCTCTTTGACGGACGGACGGGCGAATCGTTCGATCGCCCCGTGACGGTGGGCTATATGTACATGATGAAACTCCATCATCTCGTCGATGATAAAATCCACGCCCGTTCGATCGGTCCCTACTCTTTGGTCACCCAGCAGCCGCTGGGGGGCAAGGCCCAGTTCGGCGGTCAGCGGTTGGGAGAGATGGAGGTCTGGGCGCTCCAGGCGTACGGTGCGGCTTCCATTCTTCAGGAATTCCTGACGGTCAAATCGGACGACGTCCCGGGAAGGTCCCGGATCTACGAGGCCATCGTCAAGGGAGAAAACTTCCTGGAGCCCGGTTTGCCGGAATCGTTCAACGTTCTTGTGAAAGAGCTGCAGAGTCTGGGCTTGGACGTTGAGTTGATGAAAACAAAAGAATAATACGAAGCATCGGTCCCCCGGTTCGAGCCGTGTTCGGACTGCAGGAGCAACAAACATTCTGAAGAGGAGTCAACCCTTGGAAGGAATTCGCTCATTTTTCGAAAAACCAAAAGAGCCGGTGTCTTTTGATGCCATTCGGATCCGCATCGCCTCACAGGACAAGATTTTATCCTGGTCGTACGGCGAAGTAAAGAAGCCGGAGACGATCAACTATCGCTCGTTTAAGCCGGAGAGGGATGGACTGTTCTGCGCAAAGATCTTCGGTCCGACCAAAGACTGGGAGTGCAATTGCGGAAAGTACAAGCGGATGAAACACCGCGGAATCGTCTGCGACAAATGCGGTGTGGAGGTCATCCAGTCGAAAGTCCGTCGGGAACGGATGGGACACATCGCCCTGGCGGCCCCCGTCGCCCATATCTGGTTTCTCAAAGGAGTCCCGAGCCGAATCGGAAATCTTTTGGACATGAGCCTGAAACAGCTCGAGCGCATCCTCTACTTCGAGGCCTATGTCGTCATCGACTCCGGAAAAACGGATCTCAAGGAAAAGGACGTTTTGACCGAAGAGAAATACCTCCAGCTGGTTCAGGAACATGGAAGCGATTTTAAAGCGGGGATGGGGGCGGAGGCCATCCGCGAGCTCCTCAAGGGTGTCGATATCGAGACGCTCTGGAAAGATCTCCATGCGAAAGTGAAAGAGGCCGACTCGACCGCGTTGAAGAAGAAGTACACGAAACGATTGAAAGTCGTCGAGGCCTTCCGAAAATCGGGCAACAAGCCCGACTGGATGATTATGGACGTGATCCCCGTCCTTCCGCCGGAACTCCGGCCGCTGGTTCCGTTGGACGGGGGACGCTTTGCGACGTCCGATCTAAACGATCTCTACCGCCGCGTGATCAACCGGAATAACCGGCTCAAGCGTCTGATTGAGCTGAAGGCGCCCGGCGTCATCATCCGGAATGAAAAAAGAATGCTCCAGGAGGCGGTCGATGCCTTGTTCGATAACGGCCGTCGGGGAAGGGCGATCAAAGGACCCAACAAGCGTCCCCTAAAATCCTTGTCCGACATGTTGAAAGGCAAGCAGGGTCGCTTCCGTCAGAACCTGTTGGGAAAGCGGGTGGACTATTCCGGCCGGTCGGTCATCGTGGTGGGTCCCGATCTGAAGCTCAACCAATGCGGTCTGCCGAAGAAAATGGCTCTGGAATTGTTCAAGCCCTTCATCTTCCACAAACTGGAGGAGAAAGGTTATGTGACCACCATTAAGAGCGCGAAGAAAATGGTGGAAAAGGAAAAACCCGAGGTCTGGGACGTCCTGGAAGGCGTGATCCGTGATCACCCGGTGCTCCTGAACCGTGCCCCCACGCTTCATCGCCTGGGGATTCAGGCGTTTGATCCGATTCTGGTCGAAGGCAAGGCGATCCAGCTTCACCCCCTCGTTTGCGCCGCGTTCAATGCGGATTTCGACGGCGATCAAATGGCCGTGCATGTGCCGTTATCCGTCGAGGCCCAGATTGAGGCGCGCGTTCTGATGATGTCCATCAACAACGTGCTATCTCCCGCCAGCGGAAAACCGATCATGGTTCCCTCTCAGGATATGGTGCTCGGGTGCTACTGGCTGACCAAGGAGCGAATGGGTGCCAAGGGCGAAGGAAAAATCTTTTCCAGCAAGGAAGAGGTCCGTGTGGCCTATGACGCGAGGGAAGTCGAAGAGCATGCCAAGATCAAGGTTCGGATCAACGACGTCCTGGCCGAGACCACGGTCGGCCGGGTCATTTTCTCCGAGATCCTTCCGGAGGGCCTTTCGTTTAACACCGTGAACCGCCTGATGACCAAAAAAGACGTCATGAAATTGATCGACGTCTGTTATCGGGAGTGTGGCCACCGCGAGACCGTTATGCTTTTGGACAAAATCAAAGATGTCGGATTTTTCTTCGCGACGAAAGCCGGGATTTCGATCTGCATCGATGACATGCACATTCCCGCGAAAAAAGAAGAGCTGATCGACCGTGCGCAGCGGGAGGTCGTGGAAATCGAGAAACAGTACGCCGACGGTCTCATCACCAACGGAGAGCGGTACAACAAGGTCATCGACATCTGGGCCCACGTCACCGAGCTCGTCGCCAGCGAAATGATGAAAGAGTTGGGAGGCAACGGTGGGAACGGGAAAGGGGCCAGGAAAGAGCAGAAGGAATTCAATTCAATTTACATGATGGCCGACTCCGGGGCGCGGGGCAGCACGCAGCAGATCCGTCAGTTGGGCGGGATGAGAGGGTTGATGGCCAAGCCGTCGGGTGAGATCATCGAAACCCCCATCACGGCGAATTTCCGCGAAGGCTTGACGGTGTTGCAGTATTTCATTTCCACTCACGGGGCCCGAAAAGGCTTGGCGGACACCGCCTTGAAGACGGCCAATTCCGGTTACCTGACCCGCCGTCTGGTGGATGTTTCACAAGATATGATCGTCAGCGAAGACGACTGCGGTACCGTGGACGGGATCGAGGTGAGCGCCCTGGTGGAGGGGGGAGAGATCGTCCAACCTCTTGAGGAGCGTATCCTGGGCCGCATTGTCGCCGAGGACATCCGGGACCCTTTGACGAATGAAGTCATCGTCGAAGCCGGAAAAGAGATGGATGAAGAACGGGTCAAGGCCATCGTCGAAGCCGGTATCGACAAAATCAAGATTCGTTCCGTCCTCACCTGCCAAAGCCGGCGGGGCGTTTGTGTGAAGTGCTACGGCCGGGATCTCGCACGGGGAAAGCTGGTCGAAAAGGGAGAGGCGGTGGGGATCATCGCGGCCCAGTCCATCGGGGAGCCGGGGACCCAGCTGACCATGCGGACGTTCCATATCGGCGGTACGGCCAGCAAGGTCGTGGAGCAGACGATCCTGGAGGCCAAGAATACGGGTACCCTGAAATTTCTCAGCTATGACGCGAAGAAGAACACGGATATTCATAACGCCGGGATCGCCGTGCGGAACAAAGAAGGCGAATGGGTGGTCATGAACCGCAACGCCAAGATCGCCATCTACGATGAACGCGGGCGTGAAAAAGAGAAGTACTCGGTCGTTTACGGCGCCAAGATCAAGATTAAAGACGGCGGCCGGGTCGAGGTGGGACAAAAGCTGGTGGAATGGGATCCCTATTCGTTGACGATTCTCACCGAGATGAGCGGCAAGGTGGCCTTTGGGGATATCATCGAGAACGTTACGATGAAGGAAGAGGTCGACGAGGTCACCGGGTTGTCCCGCAAAGTCATCATCGACTATCCCGGTTCGGATTTTCGTCCCCGGATTTCGATCAAGGATGAATCGGGGAAAACCGCGAAAATTTCCGGGACATCGGTCGCGCGGTACTTATTGCCCGCAGGTGCCCATATTCTTGTGGAAAAGGGGGCCCACGTCTATTCGGGCGATGTCCTGGCCAAGATTCCACGCGAAACGACCAAGACCAAGGACATCACGGGGGGTCTTCCGCGTGTGGCGGAGCTTTTCGAGGCGCGTCGGCCAAAGGAACAGGCGGTCATCAGTGAAATCGACGGAACCGTCGAATTCGGCGGTTTTGTCAAGGGTATGAGAAAAGTGGTCGTGAAGAATGAGATGGGGGATGTCCGAGAATATTATATTCCGAAGGGGAAGCATGTCAGCGTTCATGAAGGCGACTGGATCCATGCCGGTGAAGCCCTGATGGACGGCTCCGCGAATCCCCACGACATTCTCGACGTGCTGGGACCGAAGGAATTGCAAAAATATCTGGTGGATGAGGTGCAGGAGGTTTACCGTCTCCAGGGCGTGGCCATTAATGACAAGCACATCGAGATCATCGTCCGACAAATGCTGCGAAAGGTGAAGATCGAGGATCCGGGAGATACCGAGTTTCTCATCGGGAGTCAGATCGAGAAGTCCGTATTTGCCGCGGAAAATGAGAAAGTCACGGAGCAAGGCGGAAAACCGGCCATCGGGAAGCCGATCCTCCTGGGCATCACCAAAGCATCGCTCTCGACGGATAGCTTTATTTCAGCCGCTTCGTTCCAAGAAACGACGCGGGTGCTCACCGAAGCGGCCATCAACGGAAAGATGGATGATCTGACCGGGTTGAAGGAAAACGTGATTGTCGGGCGCTTGATCCCCGCGGGCACGGGGTTGGACGCCTATCGAGAAACTTTTGTAAAGGTGCCGGCGGAACCGGTTCAGGAAGTCGCAACGGAATCCATCGAGGAAGGAGGCGAGGGGAAGGATTTGGCTCTGAAGGAAAACCTTCCGTGATGATCAGCCTGATGGTGGTCCATCCTGCCGGGGCGGAACCCGCTCCGGGGTGTGGCCCGATTTCATTCGGAACACGGTAAATCTGTTCCGTTAAAATACCTTGACAATTGGATTATTATCCAGTAGAATCCTAAAGTTTTTCCGGATTCATTGATTTCTGTCTTTGATGACGATGGGTTTTTCAGTCTGAGAGGGGACTCGTGCCGACGATCAATCAGCTTGTGCGACAAGGAAGAAAACTGGCGAAGGGTAAAACGAAGAGCCCGGCCCTGAAAGGTTCGCCCCAGAAAAGAGGAGTGTGCATCCGAGTCTATACGACCACTCCCAAGAAGCCTAATTCGGCCCTGCGGAAGGTGGCCCGAGTCCGATTGACGAACGGAATGGAAGTCACGACGTATATTCCCGGGGTCGGTCATAATTTGCAGGAACACTCGATCGTCCTGGTGCGGGGGGGGCGTGTGAAGGACCTCCCGGGTGTGCGTTACCACATCGTGAGGGGTGCATTGGATACGGTGGGCGTACAGAATCGTAAACAGGGCCGGTCCAAGTACGGCGCCAAACGGCCCAAATAGCTACCCAGAGAAGACTATGCCAAGAAGAGCAGCGATCTCGCAACGCGTGGTGAGCCCGGACCCCCGGTACAACGACAAATTGGTCAGCAAGCTGATCAACGTGATCATGCGCAAGGGGAAAAAAAGCACGGCCGAGAAGATCTGCTACCAGGCGATGGATTCCATCAAGACCAAAACCGGAAACGATCCCTTGAAGGTCTTTAAGACGGCGATGGATAACGTCAAGCCCATGCTGGAGGTAAAATCGCGTCGTGTCGGAGGCGCATCGTATCAGGTTCCCGTGGAGATTCGCCCGAACCGCCGCCTGGCGCTGGCGCTGCGCTGGCTGACTCAATTCGCCCAGCAACGCTCCGGGAAAAGCATGCAGGAGAAGCTGGCGGCCGAAATTTTGGACGCGTCCAACAACACGGGCGGGGCGATTAAAAAGAAGGAAGATACGCACCGCATGGCAGAAGCGAACAAGGCCTTTGCGCATTACCGTTGGTAACTGTCACTGAACGGAATTCGGAGGAAATCGTGCCTCGGCAATATTCACTGGATCGCACGCGAAACATCGGCATTATGGCCCATATCGATGCCGGCAAGACCACCACGACGGAGCGGATCCTCTATTATACCGGGATGACCCACCGGATCGGAGAAGTGGACGAGGGCACCACGACGATGGACTGGATGGAGCAGGAGAAGGAACGGGGCATCACGATCACGGCCGCCGCGACCACCTGCTTCTGGAAAGATTACCGTATCAATATCATCGATACGCCGGGCCATGTGGATTTTACCATCGAGGTCGAGCGGTCGCTTCGCGTTTTGGATGGCGCGGTCGCCGTGTTCGATTCGGTTCAGGGCGTGGAGCCGCAATCCGAAACCGTATGGCGCCAAGCGGACAAATACAAGGTGCCCCGGATCGCGTTTATGAACAAGATGGATCGCACCGGGGCCGATTTCTATGAAAGCGTAAAATCCATGGTGGATCGCCTGGGGGCGAAGCCCGTGCCCATTCAGATTCCGATCGGAAAAGAATCGGGATTCCGCGGATCGGTCGATCTCATCTCGATGAAGGGGGTCTTCTTTGACGACGAGACCCTTGGAGCGAAATACGAAATAAAGGACATCCCGGAAGATCTGATGACGCTGGCCAAGGAATACCGTGAAAAAATGCTGGATTCCGTCGCCGAATTCGACGAAACGGTCCTTCAGAAGTTTTTGGACGGTCAGGATCTGTCTCCGGAAGAGATTCACCGCGCCATCCGGAATGGCACCTTGATGATGAAGATCAATCCGGTTTTGTGCGGCGCTTCGTTCAAAAACAAGGGGGTCCAGCTGTTGTTGGACGCCGTCGTCCAGTATCTCCCGGCGCCGACCGATCTCCCCCCGGTGAAGGGGATCGAGTCAAAAACCGGAACGGAGGTGGAGCGCCGGGTCAGCGACGACGAGCCCTTTTCGGCCCTGGCGTTTAAGATCATGACCGATCCCTTCGTGGGTCAGCTGACCTATTTCCGCGTCTACTCGGGGGTGCTCAAGGCGGGCTCCTATACCTACAATTCGACGAAGGACAACAAGGAGAGGATCGGCCGCCTTTTGAAGATGCACGCCAACAAACGCGAAGACATCAAGGAGGTCTACGCGGGTGAGATTGCGGCCGCCGTCGGTCTGAAGAACACCACGACCGGGGACACGCTCTGCGAGGAAGATCATCCCATCCTGCTCGAGGTGATGAAGTTTCCGGAGCCCGTCATCTCCATGGCGATCGAACCGAAAACGAAGCAGGACCAGGAGAAGCTGGGTTTGTCGTTGCAGCGACTGGCCCAGGAGGATCCCTCGTTCCGGGTTTCAACCGATGAAGAGACCCTCGAAACGATCATCTCCGGGATGGGGGAGCTCCATCTTGAAATCATTGTGGATCGGCTCCTGCGGGAATTCAAGGTCGATGCCAATGTGGGAAAACCCCAGGTCGCGTTCAAGGAGACCATCCGAGCCAAGGCCGAGGCCGAAGGAAAATACATCCGGCAGACCGGCGGCCGCGGACAGTACGGCCATGTTTTTCTCGAAGTCGAGCCGGTGGAGCCCGGAAAAGGATTTGAATTCGTCAATAAAATCGTCGGCGGAGCGATTCCGAAGGAATATATTCCCGCCATTGAGAAAGGCATCCGCGAGGCCATGGATAACGGGGTGATGGCCGGTTACCCGATGGTCGACATTCGGGTCCGGGTTGTCGACGGATCCTATCACGATGTGGATTCCTCGGAGATGGCCTTCAAAATTGCGGGATCGATGGGTTTTAAAGAAGCGGTCCGCCGCGCCAGCCCCGTCCTCCTCGAGCCCATCATGACGATCGAAGTGATCGTTCCGGAGGAATACATGGGGGATATCATCGGCGACCTCAATTCGCGACGGGGAAAAATCCAGGGGATGCGGGCCCGGGCCGGCGCGCAGGTGATCGACGGACTGGTGCCGTTGAAAGAGATGTTCGGATATGCGACGGATATTCGGTCCATGAGCCAGGGCCGCGCGGTCTTTACGATGCAGTTTTCTCATTACGATCAAGTGCCCAAACAGATTGCGGACGAAATCATCGCAAAAGTACAGGGCAAAGCGGAAGCGTAATTCGGAGGCCTCGGGTTTGGCCGGTGGCGCCGTTGGGGTGAGCGGGGTGGTCCCCCAATAGAACTAGGGAGGAAATATGTCGAAGGCGAAATTTGAGCGGACGAAGCCGCACATCAACATTGGGACGATCGGGCACGTGGATCACGGGAAGACGACGTTGACGAGTGCGATCACGAAGGTGTTGGCGGAGAAGAAGATGGCGGAG